>WHSM01000087.1 GCA_009380105.1 Micromonosporaceae bacterium | reverse complement strand
GCGCCGTCGAGGTGACGGCCGTGGTCAACACCGGCGACGACGTCACCCTGCACGGGCTGCGGATCTGCCCCGACCTGGACAGCGTCATGTACACGCTCGGCGGCGGGGCCGATCCCGAGCGCGGCTGGGGGCGCCGTGACGAGACCTGGACCGTGAAGGGGGAGTTGGCGGCGTACGGCGCCGAGCCGACCTGGTTCGGCCTGGGCGACCGGGACGTCGCGACCCACCTGGTGCGCACCCGGATGCTCGACGCCGGCTATCCCCTGTCGGCTGTCACCGAAGCGTTGTGCGCGCGGTGGCTGGGCGGGCAGGGAGCCGGCACGGCGCGGCTCCTGCCCGCCACCGACGACCGGGTGGAGACGCACGTCGTGACCGGCGGGCAGGCGTTGCATTTCCAGGAGTGGTGGGTACGCCACCGTGGCGAGCTGCCCGCGGAGCGGTTCGTGTTCGTGGGGGCCGAGGAGGCGAAGCCGGCGCCCGGGGTGCTGGAGGCGATCAGCGCGGCCGACCTGGTGCTGCTGGCTCCGAGCAACCCGGTCGTGAGCATCGCGCCGATCCTGGCGATCCCCGGAGTCCGCGCCGCGTTGCGCGACGGCCCTGCGCCGGTGATCGGATTCTCGCCGATCATCGGAGGCGCGCCGGTGCGCGGCATGGCCGACAAGTGCCTGCCGGCGATCGGCGTCGACGTGTCCGCGAGCGGGGTCGGCGTTCTGTACGGCGCCCGGTCCGGTGACGGGCTGCTCGACGGCTGGCTGGTCGACTCCGCCGACGCGGAGGCGGCGGTTCCCGGCGTGACCGTGCGCGCGCGACCGCTGCTGATGACGTCCGGGCAGGAGACCGCCGCGATGGTCGCCGACGCTGTCACGCTCGCCCAGGACGTCCGGTGACGGCGTCGCCGCCGCCCGGGCTGAGCGTCTGGCCGCTGGCCGGGATCGGGGAGGTGCGCCCCGGCGACGACCTCGCCGCGACGATCGCGGACGCCGCGCCGTGGCTCGCCGACGGTGACGTGCTCGTGGTCACCAGCAAGGTCGTCAGCAAGGCCGAAGGTCGGCTGATCGAGGCCCCCGCCGACAACCCGGAGGTGGCCGAGAAGCTACGCCAGGAGGCGATCGACGCGGAGTCCGCGCGCGAGGTCGCACGACGCGGCGCCACCCGGATCGTGCAGACGCGTCACGGGCTGGTGCTCGCGTCGGCCGGGATCGACGCGTCCAATGTGGAGCCCGGTTGGCTGGTGCTGCTGCCGGAGGATCCGGACGACTCGGCCCGGCGGCTGCGCGCCGGCCTGCGAGAACGCCTCGGCGTGGACGTGGCCGTGGTGGTCACCGACACGATGGGCCGCCCGTGGCGCCTGGGCCTGGTCGACGTGGCGATCGGCGTGGCCGGGCTGGAGCCGTTGCGCGATCACAGGGGCGAGCGGGACGCGTACGGCAACGAGCTGAAGCTCACCCAGCACGCGATCGCCGACGAGCTCGCCGCCGCCGGAGAGCTGGTAAAAGGCAAGCTCAGCGGCGTGCCGGTGGCGGTGGTACGCGGTCTGGAGCCGGGCGTCAGCGAGGAGGACGGCCCCGGCGCGGCGGCCCTGGTGCGCCCCCCAGAGGAGGACCTGTTCTCGTTGGGCGCCGCCGAAGCCCGGGCCGAGGGCCGCCGCGATGCCCTGAAGCGAACCCAGAGTTGACCACTCATCGGGATCGTGGCCGCGATCCTGGGCGCGCCGCTAACTGTGATACGCCCAATGAATGATCCACTTCTCCTCCGCAGTCACGCGGGAGCCGCCACCCTCACGCCGGCGACCGTGGCGTGGTCGGCGAGGCGCTTGTCGTACGTGATCAGCTCCGTGAGTGGCCTGGCCAACTGCTGGGCGGTAGCCAGGTGCAACGCGTCAAGGCTGCGCAGGTGTTGCCCGGGAAGGCGGGCGGCAGAGTTGACAACTGGGCCGAGTGGTAGCCGCAGGAAGTCTTCCAGCAAGGCGTCGGCGACGCCGTGAAGGTCAGGATCCACCTCCAAACCGGTCAGTGCCCGGTGGACTTCCACAGTGGACAACTCAGATGTGGCGAGTGGTTCAGTCGCCTCAGCGAGATAGTCGGCGAGGACGATCGACTCCGGTTCTGGGATCAGGAGCTTGATCAACGCACAGGCATCGAGGTAGATCACCGCTCTCCGGTCTCCTCGCGATCGGCCAGGATCGCGCCCGAGCCGGCCGGAGGGCCCGCCTGCATGGACCGCACCGGCAGCGTGTGGAGCCGGCGCCGCAGGGCGGCCTGCTTGTCTCGCCAGTCGGCAGGAGCATGTCCGGCTGCCACCAGCTCTTCGATCGCCGTTTCATCGGGGTCAGGTGGCACGATCACGGCCACGACCTTGCCACGCCGGGTGATCTCCACTCGTTTGCCGGACTCGACCAACCCGAGCACCGTCCGGCTCTCATGAATCAGTCGGTGCACCGGAACCCGTTCTGGCTCTATGTGCGCGGCAGTCAACGTGATCTCCCTGCGTGACTACGTAGGAGCTGGATTAACCATCGTACGTCAAAAGTCACTATCGACAGAAACTGGTGACCATTGTGAGCACCCTGTCGGAACTCACAGCTCAGACGTGGTCGGTGTCGCCTCGGTCCCGCAGCGCGTCGACGAGCTTCTTGACGTCCTGGGCGCGGTCGCGATGGCATACCAGCACCGCGTCCTCGGTGTCGACGATGACCAGGTCCCGCACTCCCAGCGCGGCCAGCAGCCGGCCCGGCACCGGCGCCACGACCACGTCCTCGACGTCGGCGAGTAGCGTGTCACCGGCCCCGATCACCACGTTGCGGGACTCGTCGGCGGGGAGCATGTCGCCCAACGCGCGAAAGTCTCCGATGTCGTTCCAGGCGAAGTCCCCCGGCACGGTCGCCACCCGACCGGCGGCCGCGGCCCCTTCCATCACGGCGTAGTCGACGGAGATCTTCTCCAGCCTGGGCCACGCTTCGGCGAGCACGGCATCTCTGGCTCCGCTGTCCCAGGCGCCGGCGATCCGACTCACGCCGGCGTGCATGTCAGGCCGCTGCCGCGACAGCTCGTCCAGGAAGTCCGACACGCGCCACAGGAACATCCCGGCGTTCCAGAGATAGTCGCCGGACTTCAGGTACGCGGCCGCGACGTCGTACGACGGCTTCTCCTTGAACTCCGCGACCCGCAGCCCGCCGCCAGAGGGCAGCGACTCGCCGGTGCGCAGGTATCCGTACCCCACCTCGGGCCGGGTCGGGGTGATGCCGATCGTCGTGAGGCGCCCCTCGGCCGCCACCGCGGCGGCCTGGCGCACGACGGCGCGGAACCGGTCGACGTCGCCGATCATGTGGTCGGCGGGGAACGCGCCCATCAGCGCGCCCGGCTCCCGCGACCCGATCACCGCCGCCGCGAGCGCGATCGCGGCGCACGAATCACGCGGCGACGGCTCGACGAACAGGTTGTCCTCCGGCACATCCGGCAGTTGCCGAGCCACCGCGGCGGCGTGCGTCACCCCGGTCACCACGTGCACCTGGGACTGCGGGGCCAGGCCGGCCATCCGGTCCACGGTCTCCTGCAGCAGGGTGCGACCGGTCCCGGTGAGCGCGTGTAGGAACTTGGGGCGGCTGGCGCGCGAGAGCGGCCAGAGTCGGGTGCCGCTGCCGCCAGCCGGAATCACGACGTGGAGGCGAGGCTCCTCCGCCATCAACCCTCGCCCTGGGCGCCCGCCGCCCGCGCCCACGAGTGCAGATGCGCTTCGACGCTGGACTGCCAGGTGAACTCCTTGGAGCGCTCCACGGCGAGCCGGGACAGGTCCGCGCGGCGCTCCGCGTCACCGAGCAGCGTGCTCAGGTCGCGGGCGATCTCCTCGACATCCTCTCCGGTGTACGCCACCGCGTCGCCGCCCACCTCGGGCAGCGAGAGTCGGGGCGTGGTGAGCACCGGGGCGCCGCAGGCCATGGCTTCCAGGATCGGCAGGCCGAAACCTTCGCCGTGGCTCGGGTACGCCGCGATCAGCGCCCCGCCGAGGTAGCCGGGCAGGTCGGCGTACCGCAGATAACCGGGTCTGAGCAGCCGCAGGTGCACCGGAAGCTCAGCCACCGCCTTGTCGATGTCGTCGTCGTGGCCGGAGCCGCCCGCGATCACCAGCGCCGGCGGGTCGTCCCAGTCGGCGACCGCGCGGGCCCAGCCGCGGATCAGGTTCGGCACGTTCTTGCGGGGTTCCTTGGCGCCGAGGAACGCGATGTAGTCGACCTCGGCGAGGCCGAGGCGCGCGCGCACCCGCATCTTCTCCGCGTCCGACGGCACGTGGAACGCGTCTGGGTCGACCCCGTGGTACGCCACGTCGATCTTTGTCGGGTCGGCGTCCAGCAGCCGGATCAGCTCGTCCCGGGTCGCCTTGCTCGGCACCACCACCCGGGCGGCGCGGCGCAGCGAGGTCTTGATCGCCGAGCGGAAGAACGTGCCGCGCGCCTTGTCGTAGTGCTCCGGCTCGGTGAAGAAGGTGGCGTCGTGCACCATCACCGTCACCGGGCAGCCGGCGCGCAGCGGGCAGGTGTAGTACGGCGAGTGGATCACGTCCGCGCCGACATGCTGCGCGAACATCGGCAGTCCGGTCTGCTCCCAGGCGAGCCGCGCGGGCCGGTGCGAGACGGCGCTCGGGGCCGCCTCGACGCGCGCCTGCGGCAGGATTCGTCCGTAGCGTTCGGCGTCGGTGCGCTGGCAGACGACGACCAGGTCGCTGCCGTCGAGCCCGAGGGCGCCCAGCAGGCCATCCACATAACGCCCGACGCCGCCACGGTCAGCCGGGACGCTCGTCGCGTCAACGAGCACTCGGGGCGCGCTGCCGCCGGTCACGGGTTCAACTCCTCGCCGATCGTCTTTGCTGCGCGCTGGGGGAACAGCGCGCTCTTGTGCCCGGAGCACGGTTTCACCTGCACAACCCGCTACTTCCGCACGGTCTACAACGATGTCAAAACTGTGCTCCACCCCACGTTCTCCGCCAAGCCTACGCCGGAACCGCCGGGCGTCGTGGACCGCGGGGCCGGCGGTTCCTCCGAGAAGTTGCCGAAGTGTCACCAGATCGGCCGAGCGACTCACGCGGCGTGATGCAAAGGCCCGCAGAGCACTCCTACCGTCCGGTATCCGACAATCAACGCATGCGCTTGTAGGCCCGGGCGCGGATCGGTCGCAGCGCCGACACGCCCTGGTCGCCCGGGCATTCCGTAGCGCTCGTCCTACGATGTGGGAAGACCCGGGGAATCGTGATCGTCACCCGCTTCTGGTACTTGGAGGATGGGCCACCGGTGATCTTCGTGGAGCCTCGGGGATCAATCTTGTGCGGCGCGAACCGCCACGCCACGTACCGGGCCGCGGCGTCAACCGCGTCCTCTGGCACACCGGTCTCGGTGTAGCTGCCGATCATCCCGATCCCGGCGGTGCGCGTGTTGAAGCCTCCCGCGTGCGCCCCGATCACCGGCCGGTCCAGCCCGCCGGCCCGCCCTTCCCAGAGGCGCCCGAAGCGGTCCAGCAGCACGTTGTAGCCGATGTCGCCCCACTCCAGGGTCACCGTCTGGTAGTGGAAGATCGATCGGATGATCTTCGGCACGTCCTCAGGCCGGTAGTCGTGGCTGGTCGCGGTGTGGTGCAGGGTGATCGCGACCAGCTCGTCGGCGTACTCGGGCTTCCAGGTCATCTTGCTCTCGTCGGCGCCCCAGCCGGCGCGGCTGCGGATCCGCGGCGCCTCGGGCCGCGGCGCCTCGGGGCGCACCAGATCCCGGTCCGCCGGGGCGTCGCCGGGGTCGATCAGGTCGAGTCGCACCCGCTCCGGGTCGGCCCCGTCGACCGCGGTGACCGCCAGCTCGACGCCCTCGCTGGGCCCGAACCACAGCAGCTCGGAGCCGCTGCGCGCGGCCGTGTGCCGGGCGGCTGACTCGTCCGCGGCCTCGAAGGCCGAGACCGCCTGCCAGGGCGTCCACTCGCCGTCGCGGAGCACCCTCGCGGCCACGCTCACCTCGCCGATCTTCCGGTGGTACGCCCAGCTCACGCCGGCCGCGCTGAACGGCTCGACCCGGTCGCGTCGGAGCACGAGTGAACGCTCGACCTCGCCGCCGGGCGCCTCGCCCCTTCCGGCCGCCTCGTCGGAGAGCGGCGCTCCCTCGGGTCGGCCCCGCATCGCGGCGGCGCCGTCCCCCGGCGCCTCGTACGTGCCGAGCTCGATCGTCTGCGCCCGCGCCTCAACCGGTGCGGAGGCGGGCGCCCCGGAGACGGGCGCGCCGAGTGGCGCGAGCAGGGACAACGCGACCATCGACAGGAGTTTCATGCCCCTATTTTGGGGATTTGCCCCACCTCTCGGGCGTGAAACCGCGGACCTTGCCGGTTTCGTACCGCTGAAGATCGTTATTTCGGGTACGAAAGCGCCGACTGACGTCACTTCTGGACCAAGATCTGCCCTTGACGCGCCCGAGACCCGGCAGCCGCGGCGGCGGGGCGGTCGGGGACACTCTCCGCATGTCGACCGACCTACCGCAGACACCGGCCGGGCTGCTCGCGGCCGCAGTCACCGAGGACCCGGCGCGCCCGCTGATCACCTACTACGACGACGCCACCGGCGAACGCACCGAGCTGTCCGTCGCCACAGTCGACAACTGGGTCGCCAAGACCGCGAACCTCCTGGTCGACGGCTGCGGACTGGTCCCCGGCGACCGCGCCGTGGCCCTGCTGCCGGCGCACTGGCAGACCGCCGCCGTGCTGCTCGGCTGCTGGGCGGCGGGCATGGCGACCTCGCACGGGGCGCCCGCCAACTCGCCGCAGGCCGTGGACGTCGTCTTCGCCACCGCCGGCCGGATCGATGAAGCCCGCGCCTGGCCGGCCGCCGACCGGTACGCGCTGGCCCTCGCCCCACTCGCGGCGCCGTTGCGGGAGATCCCGGACGGCTTCAGCGACTATGTCGTGGACGCGCGCCAGCACGGCGACAGGTTCGTGCCGTACGAGCCGGTCGACCCCGACTCCGACGCGCTGGTCGGACTGCCGCGCGGGTCGCTCAGCCACCAAGCGCTCGCGTCTGCCGGCGCCGAGCGGGGCGCGGTGCTCGGCCTGGAGTCCGGAAGCCGCCTGCTCGTGGTCGACGGCCCCGACACGCCGGCCAGGCCCTTGGACTGGCTGCTCGCGCCACTGGCCGCCGGGGCCTCGGTGGTGCTGTGCCGCAACGCCGACCCCGACAAGCTCAAGGCGCGCGCCGAGCAGGAGCGGATCACCGTGACCCTGAGCTGACCGCTCCGCTGGACCCGCCCATGGGCCCGGACTCTGCCAGAGCCCGGGCCCACGATCCGGATCCTGAAGCGCCGCCGGTCAGCCGATGAAGTCCTGCGACTTGAGCCACGCCTCGGCGACCTGCTCGGCCGATCGCCCTTCCACGTCGACCTCGGCGTTGAGCCGCTGCATGGTCTCGTTGTCCAGCGCCGCCGCGATCGGGTTGAGCACCTTGGCGATGTCGGGGTTGTCCTTGAGCACCGAGACCGGCAGCGTCGGCGCCGGGTTGTACACAGGGAAGAACTTCTTGTCGTCTTCCAGCACGGTCAGGTTGAGCGCCCCGATCCGGCCATCGGTGGCGAACACCTCCCCGAAGACGCACGGGTCGCCCTTGTCGACGGCGTTGTAGATGGCGCCGTCCTTGAGCTGCTTGAGCTTGTCCTTCGGCACCGTGAAGCCGTACGCCTTCTCCAGCCCGGGCAGGCCGTCGTCGCGCTTGACGAACTCAGTGGCCACGCACAGGGTGGCCGCATCGGGGTCAGAGTCCAACAGCTTGGCGTAGTCGGAGATGGTCTCCACGCCCAACTCGTCCCCGGTGCCCTGCTTCACCGCGATGGCGTACGTGTTGTTGAGCGGCGCCCGGTCCAGCCAGGCGATGTCGTTCTTCTCCTTGTCGGCCTTGGCGACGGCGTCGTACTGCTCCTTGGAGTCTGTGAGCGGCTTGGTCTCCTTCAGGAAGCTGATCCACGCGGTGCCGGTGTACTCCCAGTAGATGTCGATGGCGTTGGACTCCAGCGCGGTGCGCACGGTGTCGCTGCCGGACATCCCGCACTTCTCGGTGACGGCAGCCTCGGCCGACTTCAGCGCGAGACTGGTGATGCTGCACAGCACGAGCTGCTCGGTGAACTCCTTCGAGCCGACTGTCAGCTCTACGCCGTCCAACGAGACGTCCTTAGCCAGGCTGCCCTTGTCGACCGGTTCGTCGCCGAGGCCGCAGCCCGTCACGGCGACGGCGAGAGCGAGCGGGACCGCGGCTGCCAGAAGCCGGCGTAGCGAACGGGTTGTCGGTGTGGCCATGGCGTTTGCCTCCTGGGTTGGGTAACGGGTCGGCTGGTGCGCTCAGATGCCGCGCGGTCGCAGCAGTCGCTCGGCCAGTCCGGCGAGCCAATCCAAGGTCAGCGCGAGCACGGCGGTCAGCACGCTGCCGGTGATCAGCACCGGCATTCGGCTCAGCGAGATGCCGGCGTCGATGACAGCGCCGAGGCCCCCGGCGTTGGTGAAGGTGGCGAGGGCTGCGACGCCCACGTTGATGATCAGTGCGATCCGGATGCCCGCGAGCATCACCGGCACGGCGAGCGGCAGCTCGATCCGCAGCAGCACCTGCAGCCGGGTCAGGCCCATTCCGAGTCCGGCGTCGATCAGGGATGGATCGACGCGCTGCAGGCCCACCATCGTGTTGCGCAGCACGGGAAGCAGCGCGTAGAGCAACAGCGCGACGATCGCGGGCCAGAAGCCGGTGCTCCAGATCATCGCGAGCAGCACCAGCACCCCGATGGAGGGCACCGCCTGCCCGCCGTTGGCGAACACGAGGATCGGCGGGGTGAGCCTGCTGAAGCCCGGCCTGGTGAGCAGGACGCCGAGCGGCACCGCGATCACGATCACCAGGACGGTGGAGACAGCGACCAGCTGCAGGTGCTCGATCAACCGCAGGGTCAGCTCGTCGCGCGCGATCGAGCGCTGCTCTATCGAGTCGAGCTGCAGACTGCTCACGTAGAGGTAGAGGGCCGCGCACGCGCTGCCGAGCAGCAGCGGCATCGTGAGCACCGCCCCGAGCGTCACCGTCCGCCCGGCTGGCGGGGGGACACCGACCGGTTGGTCGCGCTGGGTCGGGCTCTCGACCGTCACGGGGCCTCACCTGACCGCGCGGACCCGGTCGCGGCCCGTTCCGACCCGGTCGCGGCCCGTTCCCTGGCGCGGATCGCGTCCGCCCAGCGCAGCAGCCGGGGTGGCGCGTCGCCGGCGCCTGCCACGGCCAGTTCGTCAACGCCGGCCTGCAACATCGCGTCGAGGGCGTCGTAGAGTGTGGCGTCCTCGCTGATCGTGCGCCTGTCCTCGACGCGCTCGCACGCAGGCAGCGGCAGGTCTCGCAGGTGCAGCAGGCCGAGGCTGCGGACCGCGGCGCCGGCTCCGACGAAGCTGCGCACGAAGTCGTCCGCCGGGTGGGCCAGGATCCGCTCCGGGGTGTCGTACTGCGCGATGGTCGAATCCGGGCCGAAGATGGCGATCCGGTCGCCCAGCTTGATCGCCTCCTGGATGTCGTGGGTGACGAAGACGATGGTCTTGCCGATTCGCTGCTGCAAGCTCAGGAACTCATCCTGCAACCGCTCGCGGGTGATCGGATCGATGGCGCCGAACGGCTCGTCCATCAGCATCACCGGCGGATCGGCGGCGAGCGCGCGCGCCACCCCGACCCGCTGCTGCTGCCCCCCGGAGAGCTCCCGCGGATAGCGCTCGCGGTACTGGTCGGGGTTCAGGCCCACCAGGGCGAGCAGCTCGTCGACCCGCTCGGCGATCTGCTGCCCGTCCTGGCCGAGGATCTTGGGAATCAACCCGACGTTCCTGCCGACGGTCATGTGCGGGAACAGCCCTACCTGCTGGATCACGTATCCGATCCGCCGGCGTAGCCGGGTGGCGTCGATCTGGGTGACGTCCTCGCCGTCGAGGTAGATCCGACCCTGTGAGGGCTGCACCAGCCGGTTGATCATGCGTAGCGTGGTGGTCTTGCCGCACCCGGAGGGCCCGACCAGCACGACGATCTCGCCCTGCTTCACGTCCAGGTTCAACTCGGCGACCGCGTCGGCGCTCTGCCCGGGGTAGCGCTTGCTGATCCGCTCGAGGCGGATCATCATCTGATCGCGGCCGTGGGGGACAGGTTCAGACACGGACACCTCGCGATGTGGTCAGTCGAGCCAGGACAAGGAATGCGATGTCAAGCACGAGCGCGATGATGATCACACCCACCACTCCGGCGAGCACGTCGTTGAGCGCGTTCGCCCCACCCATTCGGGCAAGGCCGCCGAAGATGAGCTTGCCGAGGCCGGGGCCGTGCACCGCCGCCGCGATCGCGGCGATCGCCACCACCATGATCGTGGAGACCCGGATGCCGGTGAGGACCACCGGCCAGGCAAGTGGCAGCCGCACCAGCCGCAGCCGCTGCCCCGGGGACAAGCCCATCCCCTGACCGGCGTCGATCATCGCCGGATCCACCGATTCCAGGCCGGTCACGGTGTTGCGGAGGATCGGGAAGATGGCGTAGAGCACGAGAGCGGCGATGGTGGGGAGCACGCCCAACCCGAAGATCGGGATCAGCAGCCCGAAGAGCGCGAACGACGGGATGGTCAGCGCCGCGCCGGTGATGCTCAGCACGATCCGGCTGGCCCGGTCGCGACCGTGCACCGCGACTCCGACGGGAACGCTGATCACGGTGGCGACCCCGATCGCGATCAGCACCACCTGGGCATGCAGCAGGGTGAGCTCGGTGAGCTCCGGCCATCGCTCGAGCAGGTACTCGATGAACGTCACCGTCGCGGCCTCCTTCTAGCGCTCGGCCACCTCGCCGACGGCGACCGCGCGAGCGAAGGCGCCTGCGAAGAAGTCATCGAGCACCCCCACGAGCTTGTGAAACGTCGGATGGTCGTCGTGCATCCATTCGGTGTGTCCGGCGTCCTCCAGCATCAGCAGCTGTTTGGGTTCGGTCGCGTTTCGGTACAGCGCGTCGGCCTCCACCCGGGGGTGCAGCTCGTTGCGCGTGCCATGCGCGATCAGCAGCGGGCGCGGGGCCAGCCGGTGCGCGGACAGCTCGGGGCGGAACCGGAGCAGATGATCGGCCGACTCCAGCGTGACGCCGGAGCCGAACCCCGGCGCTTTGGTCAACTCCGATGCCACGTACCCGTGGGTGGCAACGTCGAGGTCTAGCCGGACGATGTCCCATGGGGAGGCGATGGTAGACCGACCGTGCACCGCGCGGCGACCCCGGTCCACCCCGATCCGAGACAGCAGCTGGCGCCAGGAGACCGGATCGTGCAGGTGGCGCACGACGCGGGCGCCGTCGCCAACTCCGTTCACCGCGGCCACCGCCTGCACCCGCGGGTCGTCGGCCGCCGCCGCGACCACCACGCCGCCGCCCAGACCCCAGCCGAGCAGGCCGATGCGGGCGGGGTCGAGCTGCTCGGCCGCGCCGGCCCGGTCAACGGCCGCCCGGACATCCTCCGCCCACTCCTGCGGCACCAACCGGCCGCGTTCGCCCTCGCTGCCGCCGAACCCGCGGTAGTCGAAGGCGAGCACGGCGTACCCGAGGGGCGCAAGGGCGCGCGCGAACCGTTCCGGGTGGATCACCTTGAGCCCCTGGAAGCCCGAGGCCGGGATGATCACGGGGTACGGCGCGCCCGCGCCCCCGTCGTCGGGCAGGTGCAGGTCGGCGTCGAGTCGGAGGCCGCTGGAGAAGAAGGGCAGCGATTGCACAGTCACGTGGTACTCCGAGAGTGTTGCCAATGTGGCAATAGCATTGCCGTAACTGGAACGCTAACATCGGCGCCACGTCCGCCACAACTGCTCTCAGGCGTCTCCGCCTTCCCGAATCAGCCGGTCGACCTCCCGAGCCACCAGGCCCAGCCGGGCTTCCGCGATGAGCGGCACCTCTCGTCGCCTTCGCCTCGCCGCGGACGGGTCGACGTTGACAGTGACCAGCGCCGGCTCCCACAGCGGAGCCTGGGCGACCACGTGACCGTACGGGTCGAGCACCCGGGAACCTCCCCAGAACCGGGCGCCGTTCTCCTCGCCGACCCGGTTGACGAAGACCACCCAGACCTGCTGCATCCGGGCGATGAACTGCAGCACGTCGCACCAGTACGCCACGTTGTCCAGGCAGTCCGGCCCACCGTCGGCCGCGCTGTTCACCACGACCAGCAGCGTCTCGGCGCCGTCCTGCACCGCCAGCCAGGGCATCGCGAGCTGCCAGGCGTCGTTGCACACCAGAACCGCCACTCTCCCATGCGCGGTGTCGAACGCCCGCAACGACTGCCCGGGGCTGGCGTGCTTGCGCTCCTCCCAGACCAGGTAGTTGGGCAGGTAGAGCTTTCGCTGCACATGCGTCAGGGAGCCGGCGGTCAGGTACCCGGCGGAGTTGTACCGCCGCATTCCGCCGTCCTCGTAGAACCCCACGAGCACATCGGGTCCCCACGTGGACAAGGCCGCGAGGCGTTCGTCCCGCGCCGACAGCGACGTGTCCTCCGACGCCATGCTCAACGCGTAGCCATTGAGCGCCAACTCGGGGAACACGACCAGGTCAGCGCCGTCGCCCACCGCGTCCTGGACGGTCTTGTCGGCCGCGCGCAGATTGGCCCCGACGTCGCCCAGCTTGCAGTCCACCTGTGCCAGCGCTACTCGCATGCCGCCCACCGATCGTCGCCACGAGCTGTGATCCGCCTGGTACGGGTTCAGCAGCCCCGCCGGGTTTCGAGCCAATTGTGAGGCCGCCAGGGCCGGCGTTGGAACCCCACCGGCCAGGCGGCGCACAGGTCGGCGCAGCGGGGTTTGCGAACCGGCGCTACGGGGTGGGGTCGCGTGCGGAGATCTGGGCCGCGTGCCGCAGCAACTCCTCGACCGCCGACCGTCGCGCACGGGCGCCGAACCGGGCCGCGGGGCCTTGCAGGCCGAGCACGCCAGTCAGCGTGCCGCCGTTGTCGACGATGGGCACGGCGACCGCGTTCATCTCCTCCTCGCG
>WHSM01000357.1 GCA_009380105.1 Micromonosporaceae bacterium | reverse complement strand
GGAGTCGCTCGCGGCCCGGTTCGCGGCCAAGGAAGCGGTGGCGAAGGCGCTCGGCGCCCCGGGTGGACTGTCCTGGCAGGACTGCGAGGTGGTGACCGATCCGGACGGTCGCCCGTGGCTGACCGTCTCCGGGACCGTGGCAGCGGCCGCGGCGGAGCGCGGAGTGGCCCGGTGGCACCTGTCGTTGTCGCACGACGGCGGCATCGCGTCGGCGATGGTGGTGGCGGAATCAGACTGACGCGCTGAGCCCGGGCTGCCACAGCCCGGGCGGATGCGGAGGGGAGTCACAGTGCGCGGAGCCTGGCGCGTCGCGGCGGTGCGGGAAGCGGAGAAGTCGCTGATGGCGCGATTGCCGGAGGGCACGTTGATGCAGCGCGCCGCCGCCGGCCTCGCCCGCCGTTGTGCGCTGCTGCTTCCCCGGGTGTACGGCGCGAACGTGCTCCTGCTCGTCGGCGCGGGTGACAACGGCGGTGACGCCTTGTACGCCGGCGCCCGGCTGGCCCGGCGCGGCGCGCGGGTGGCGACGCTGCTGCTCAGCCCCGATCGGGCGCATCGGGGTGGTCTGGCCGGGTTCCGCGCGGCCGGGGGCCGGGTGGTCGGCCGGGCGCCGGACCAGGTGGATCTCGTGGTCGACGGGATCGTGGGGATCGGTGGGCGGGGAGCGCTGCGCACTGAGGCCGCAGCGGTCGTCGAGGCCCTGCCGGCGGACGCGCTCGTGGTGGCGGTCGACGTGCCGAGCGGAATCGACGTCGACACCGGCGCGGTCGATGGTCCGGCGGTGCGGGCCGACGTCACGGTGACGTTCGGCTGCCTGAAGCCCGGTCTGGTCGTCGGGCCCGCGGCCCCGCACGCGGGTCTGGTCGAGCTGGTGGACATCGGGCTCGGGCCGTTGCTGGACGACGCCCCGGCCGTGGAGATCCCCGAGGCGGCAGACGTCGCGGAGTGGTGGCCGCGACCCGGCCCCGCCGACGACAAGTACACCCGCGGTGCGGTCGGGGTGGCGGCGGGCTCTCCGCCGTTCACCGGCGCGGCGGTGCTGTCCGTCGGAGGCGCGGCCTCCGGGCCCGCCGGTTTCATCCGGTACGCCGGCGCCGCCGCCACCCAGGTGCGGGCCTGCTGGCCGGAGGCGGTGGTCACGGACCGGGCGGCCGACGCGGGCCGGGTGCAGGCGTGGGCGGCCGGGCCTGGGCTGGGGGTGGACGAGCGCGCCAAGGCAGAGTTGCGCACCGTCCTGGCTGCCCCGGTGCCGGTGTGCCTGGACGCGGACGCGCTGACCCTGGTGGCGGACGGCCCGCAGGGTTGGCTGGCCCGCCGGAAGGCGCCGACAGTGCTGACGCCGCACGACCGGGAGTTCACCCGGCTCGGCGGCGAGAAGCCGGACAACTCGGAGCCGACCGGCGCGGGGCGGGTGGCGGCGGCGCTGCGGCTCGCGCGGTGGCTGGACGTGGTGGTGCTGCTCAAGGGCGACCGGTCGATCGTCGCGACGCCAGAGGGCAGGGCGTACGTGAATCCGACCGGATCCCCCGCCCTGGCCACGGCCGGCGCCGGTGACGTGCTGACGGGGTTGATCGGGTCGCTGCTGGCCAGCGGGTTGCCGCCGGAGCAGGCGGCCCTGGCAGGCGCCTACGCCCACGGACTGGCCGGCCGCCGCGCGGCCGCGAGCGGTCCAGTCACGGCACAAACGGTGATGAAGGAGCTACGCACCGCCGTGAAGGACGCGCAGGACGCCGAGTGACGTCACCGGCGCCCAGGCCCGGTGACCGCACCGCGTAACTACCGAATCCTCGTTCACCACCCCCGACGACCTAGCCGATGACCCAGTCGGGGCGGTGAGCGAGGATTCGCTCCTCAGTACGCTGGTGGCATGTGGCAGGCGGAAGCGCGGGTGGATCTCGCGGCGATCAGTGACAATGTCACGCGGCTGAAGCCGGCGTCCGGCGCCGAGCTGATGGCCGTGGTGAAGGCCGACGGGTACGGCCACGGCATGGTCCCCGCGGCCCGCGCGGCGCTCGCCGGCGGCGCCACCTGGCTCGGCGTCTGCACCATCGAGGAGGCGCTCGGCCTGCGGGCCGCCGGCATCACCGTCCCCGTCCTCGCGTGGCTGCTCGCCCCCGGGCTGGAGCTGCACCGCCCCGTCGCCGCTGACGTCGACCTCTCAGCGGCGAGCGTGCCGCTGCTGGACGAGATCACGGCCGCCGCCCGGCAGGCGGGGAAGACGGCCCGGGTCCACCTCAAGGCCGACACCGGCCTCACCAGGGGCGGCGCGGCCGTCGCCGACTGGCCCGCGCTGGTCGAGGCGGCCGCGAAGGCGCAGGCTGACGGCGCGATCGAGGTGATCGGGATCTGGAGCCACTTCGCGTACGCCGACGCGCCCGGCCACCCCACCATCGCGCGCCAGATCTCCGGGTTCGGCGAGGCGCTCGACGTGGCCGCCGGCTTCGGAGTGCGACCGCCATACCGGCATCTGGCCAACTCGGCCGCGACCCTGACGCTGCCGCAAGCTCACTTCGACCTGGTGCGCCCCGGCATCTCGGTGTACGGCTACTCCCCGATCCCCGGCACGACCGCCGAGTACGGCCTGCGCCCGGCGATGACCCTGCGCGCCCGGGTCATGCTGGCCAAGCGGGCGCCGGCCGGGGCCGGGGTGTCCTACGGGCACACGTACCACACCGAGCGCGAGACCACGGTCGCCGTGGTGCCCCTCGGGTACGCCGACGGCATCAGTCGCGCCGCCAGCAACGCCGGCCCGGTGCAGCTCGGCGGGAAGCGGCGCCGGATCGCCGGGCGGGTGTGCATGGACCAGTTCGCAGTCGACGTCGGCGACGACCCGGTGCGGGCCGGCGACGTGGCGACCGTGTTCGGGCCCGGCGACGACGGAGAGCCCACCGCCGACGACTGGGCCGACCTGCTCGACACCATCAGCTACGAGATCGTCACGCGGGTGGGGCAACGCGTCCCGCGCGTGCACGAACCTTCCGAGGAGCGTTGATGACTGAGTCGGACGCCACCGGGCGCCGTCGGGCGCCTAGGCTGCCCTTGGGTCCACGCGGCAAGAAAGTGGCGCGCACGGCCGGGCTCGCCGGCGCGGTCCTGGGGTTCGCCGCAGCCGGAGTGGCGGCCGGGGTGGCCCTGGAGCGATACGTGGTGGGGCGTAACCGGGACGTGGACGACCCGTACCGGCACGAGCCGTTCGGCCAACTGCCGGCCGACCGGACGCTCAACGTCCCCGTCGACGGCGACGTGGACCTGCACGTGGAGGTCGTGGAGCCGGCCGGCGGCGCGGCCGCCGAGCTGACCGTCGTCTTCGTGCACGGCTTCTGCCTCGACATGGGCACGTTCCACTTCCAGCGCCGGGACCTCGGCGGCCTCGTCGATCCCGCGATCCGGATGGTGTTCTACGACCAGCCCGGCCACGGCCGCTCCGACCGGCTGTCGGCCGGGGACTACAGCCTGGAGGCGCTCGGACAAGGGGTGCGGCGGGTCATCGAAGAGGTGACGCCGAGCGGTCCGCTGGTCCTGATCGGGCACTCCATGGGCGGCATGACGATCATGGCGCTCGCCGAGGACGACCCGGAGCTGTTCCGTGAGCGGGTCGTCGGCGTGTCGTTCATGTCGACCTCGGCCGGCGGCCTGGACGAGGTCACGTTCGGGCTGCCGGACATGGTCGCCAGGATCCGCCGGCCGCTGATCCCGGTGCTCACCGGAGTCAACCGGCTCACGCCGACCATGATCGACCGGGCTCGACGGGTGTCCAGCGACCTCGCGTGGCTGCTGACCCGGCGGTACGGCTTCGGCGGTGAGTTCCCCAGCCCCGCCCTGGTGTCGTACGTCGAGGAGATGAACTCGCACACCAGCGCGGAGGTGATCCTCGCGTACCTGCGGACGCTGTTCGAGCACATACGCCACGACGCGCTGGAGGCCCTCGAAGGCATCGAGACGCTCGTCGTCACCGGCGACAAGGATCTGCTGATCCCGGTCGAGCACTCCGAGGAAATCTGCCGCGTGCTCCCGAACGCCGAGCTCGTGGTGATCGAGGACGCCGGCCACGTTGCCCTGATGGAGTGCCACGAGCAGGTCAACGCCCACCTGGCGGAGTTCCTCAGTCGCGCGAGCCGGGCTGCCGCCGGGGCGGAGCCGCAGCCGCGCGCCGCCCGGCTGTGGAGTTCGCTCGCCCGCGCCGGCAAGCTACGGCGTGCCGCTCGTCGGCGGACGCGCCGCACCGGTCCCGGGGAACCACTGGCCCAGTGACCAGTGACGACGCCTCGGGGGTCCGCATGATCGCGAACGGGATCCGGTGGGAGTTGCCGACGGCTGAGGACACCCACGCCCTCGGCGGGCGGGTCGCCTCCGTGCTGCGCGCCAGCGACCTGCTGGTGCTGGCGGGGCCGCTGGGAGCAGGCAAGACGGTGTTCGCGCAGGGGGTCGGCGAAGGCCTGCGAGTCGCCGGCGCCGTGACCAGCCCGACCTTCGTGATCGCGCGCGTGCACCGCCCGGACCCGGCGCGGGGCGGCCGGCTGCCGCTGGTGCACGTGGACGCG
>WHSM01000563.1 GCA_009380105.1 Micromonosporaceae bacterium | reverse complement strand
GCGATCGATCGGCTCACCGCTGAACTGGCCCCGTTACCTGGGCGGCGCGGCGGTGTTGCTCGCACTCCTCATGGCCCTCCAGTCCGTTCTCCTGATCGTCCTCGCCGGGCAAAACGCCGGGCCGGGCGGAATGAGCTGAGCTGAGCGTCGACCCCTACCCCACCCCTCGGGCTCGCCGCTGGAAGGGAATTTCTTGTGAGCCTCTGGCACACCGTGCGCCGAGAGGCGGTTGGGGTCCTGCGGTCGGTCTGCTACGACCTGGGCCTGATCAGGTCTCGCCGTGGCAAGCCGACGCGTCGGCTGGTGATCGCCGCCGGCCTGCTGACAGCGGTCACCGCTGGCGGTTTCGGCGGCGTGTACGCGATCCTCAACGCGGCCGAACCACCACCGCGTAAGAACACGGAGACTCCGTACAGCGTCGGCGGAGGGGAGGCTCCTGACAAGGCGAACGACCCGCCGTTGTCGGGTGTCGGGAAAGCCGGCGGCTCCACCACCACGTCCGTGGCGCCTCCAGCGGCGGGCGGCCCGTCCGCCAGCGCGACGCCGGAGCGGTCCCGCGCCGAGTCTCCGTCGCCAGGCCGCACCAGTCCGCCGCGCTCCAAGCCGCCGGCCCCGACGCCAACGTCCCCGTCCCCCAGCGCTTCGCAGAGCCGGTCGCCGAGCCCGTCAGCGTCGGAGACGACACCGCCGAGCAGCAACTCGGCCTCGCCGACACCCGGCGACTGAACCCACCCGCACCGGTCACGCCGATCATGGAGAAGACGCCACGCGTCGAACGCACAGCGCAGACGTCTCCATGATCGGCGTGACGGGAGACACGCCCGATCTCATGACGCCACTCGGGCCGCGCAGCACCGCCACTTCACTCAAGCCCAACCGAGTGACGAGTTCGGGTGGGTTGTCACCGTGCGACGCCCTCGGGGTCGATGCGGTTGAAGCCTGTGTACGGTGTGAGCGCCTCGGGGATGCGCACGGAGCCGTCGGGTTGCTGGTGCTGCTCGAGGATCGCGACGATGGTGCGGCCGATGGGTAGGCCGGAGCCGTTGAGGGTGGCGGCGAAGCCGCGTTTGCCGTCGGGTCCGGTGGTTTTGATGTTGGCGCGGCGGGCTTGGAAGGTGGAGCAGTCTGAGCAGCTTGAGATCTCGCGGTAGCGGTTCTGGCTGGGCACCCAGACTTCGATGTCGTAGGTGAACTGGGACGCGAAGCTGATGTCGCCGGCTGGCAGGGCGACCACGCGGTAGGCGAGGCCGAGTTCGCGTAGGCAGGCTTCGGCGTGGCCGAGCATGGTCTCCAGTTCGGCGGTGGAGCGGTCGGGGTGGCAGATGCGCACGAGTTCGACTTTGGAGAACTGGTGCAGGCGGATCAAGCCGCGGGTGTCGCGTCCGTACGAGCCGGCTTCGGAGCGGAAGCACGGTGTGTGCGAGGTCAGGGCCAGCGGCAGGTCGTCGGCGGTGATGGTCTCGCCCGCGTACAAATTGGTCAGGGGCACCTCGGCGGTGGGGATGAGGAACAGCTCCCGGTCGGCGACGGAGGTGGCGAACAGGTCTTCTTCGAACTTCGGCAGTTGCCCGGTGCCGGTCATCGTGGCCCGGGTGACCAGCGCGGGCACGGAGTATTCGGTGTAGCCGTGGCGGCGGGTGTGCAGGTCGAGGAAGAACTGCGCGAGCGCGCGTTCCAGCACCGCGCCGAGGCCGGTGAGCACCGCGAACCGCGGCCCGGACAGCTTCGTGGCCCGGCCGAAGTCGAACAGGCCCAGACGCTCGCCGATGTCGACGTGGCCGGCTGGGTCGGTGTCGAAGACCGGTGGGGTCCCCTCCGTGCGGAGCTCGACGGCGAAGTCATCGGTGTCGCCGCCGGGGCAGCGGTCCTCGGGCAGGTTCGGGACCTGGAGCAGGAACGCGCGCAGCTCGGCGTCGTGCTGCCGCTGCTGCTCCTCGGCCTGCTGGATCCGGGTCTTGAGCGCCCGCGCCTTGGCGACCATCTCACTGGTGTCCTGCCCGCTCTTGCCCGCCGCCCGGACCTCCGAGGCGATCCGCTTCGACTCCGCCCGGGACCCATCGACCGACTGGATCGCGGCGTTGCGCTGACTGAGCAACTTGTCCAAGTGATCCAGGTCGAGGTCATAGCCTCGCCGGGCCAGCTTGCGCACCGCGTCAGCGGCCGGGTCGAGCAGGACTCGCGCGTCGTGCATCAGGACTCCAGGTCGGAAGT
>WHSM01000003.1 GCA_009380105.1 Micromonosporaceae bacterium | reverse complement strand
CGGTGACGCCGCACCTCCTCCGCGACCGCGTACGTGAAAGCCCGCAAACCCTCACGAGTTACCGCGCTGAGACTGAACACCTGCACACCACGAGATTCCAGGTCAGGCCGCACCAGCTCGGCCAGGTCCCTGGCCTCCGGCACGTCGATCTTGTTCAGCACTGCCATTCTCGGGCGATCCTCCAGACCGCCGTACGCCGACAACTCGCGCTCGATGGCGTCGATGTCGCTGATCGGATCCCGGCCGGGCTCCAGGGTGGCGCAGTCGACCACGTGCACCAGCACCGCGCACCGCTCGACGTGACGCAGGAACTCCAGCCCCAGGCCGCGCCCCTCCGCCGCGCCTTCGATCAGCCCCGGCACGTCGGCGACGGTGAAGGTCTCCTCACCCACGCGCACCACGCCGAGGTTGGGAACCAGGGTGGTGAACGGATAGTCCGCGATCTTCGGCTTGGCGGCCGAGATCACCGAGATCAGCGACGACTTGCCGGCGCTGGGGTACCCGACCAGGCCTACGTCGGCGACGCTCTTGAGCTCCAGCACGAGATCGAGCTGCGCCCCCGGCTCCCCCAGCTCCGCGAAGCCCGGGGCCCGGCGCCGGGTGTTGACCAGCGCCGCGTTGCCGCGCCCACCCCGCCCGCCGCCCGCCGCGACATACGTGGTCCCGGCCCCCACCAGGTCGGCCAGCACCTCGCCGTCGAGAGTCTGCACCACCGTGCCGTCCGGCACGCGCAGCACCAGTTCCGAGCCGTTGGCGCCGTGCCGGTTGGAGCCCTGGCCGCCGGTCCCGTTGCGGGCCTTCACGTGCGGGCGGAAGTGGAAGTCCAACAGGGTGTGCACGCCGGGATCCACGGTGAGCAGCACGTCTCCCCCGGAGCCGCCGTCGCCCCCGTCGGGGCCGCCGAACGGCTTGAACTTCTCGCGGTGGATCGACGTGCAGCCGTGACCGCCGTCGCCCGCCTTGACGTGCAGCACGACCCGGTCAACAAACGTCGTCACAATTCAATCCTCATACGGAGGGCACCAAAAAGCGGGCCGGAGAGTCCGGCCCGCCCCTGGCGATGTATGTGCCTGCCCTAACCTCAACCGGCGCCGGCGCGGCTCAGCCGTCAACTAGCAAGGCCGCAGCAAGCGCCGCGTGCGGTTTTGGGCACGCAAGCGAGCGAGAACGCCGCTAGCTGGCGGCTGAGCCCGCCGGAATGATGTTCACGGTCTTGCGGCCGCGTTTGGCGCCGAACTGAACCCGGCCGGCAGCCAGCGCGAACAGCGTGTCATCGCCGCCACGGCCCACCGCGTCGCCCGGGTGGAACTTGGTGCCGCGTTGACGAACCAGGATCTCGCCCGCGTTCACCATCTGGCCGCCGAACCGCTTGACGCCGAGCCGCTGGGAGTTGGAGTCGCGACCGTTCCGCGAACTCGACGCGCCCTTCTTATGTGCCATCTACGTCTGCCTTCCGCTCCCGGCCGCTGGCCTGGTTACTTTCCGCTCGCGATGCCAGTGACCTTCACCTGGGTACGCAGCTGCCGGTGGCCCTGGCGCTTGTGGTAACCGGTCTTGTTCTTGAACTTGTGAATCTTGATCTTGGGGCCCTTGCCGTGGCCGACGACCTCGCCCGTGACGCTCACCGATGCGAGCTTCGCGGCGTCAGTCGTCACCGTGACGTCGTCGCCCTCGCCGTCCACGAGCAGCACAGCCTGCAGACTGACCTCGTCGCCCGGCTCGACCGCGAGCCGCTCGATCTCGATCACGTCGCCCTCGGCGACCTTGTACTGCTTGCCGCCGGTCTTGACGATCGCGTACATCGGACGCAGCTCTCCTGTCGTGGTTCGCACTGGTTGGGGTCTCATCGTCACGGCGCCGTTGTCCCACTTTCACCATGGGCCGGCGCACGATTGATGGGGCGCGCCAGCGGCACGCCGCAGGCAAGCGTACGTCATCGGGGAAGGCCGCATCAAACCGGGGCCCGCTCGTCGGACTGCGCCTCGCCGGCGGCGTTGCCCACAGTCCCGTTCGCCGCCTCGGCGCGCCCGTTCGACGACTCGGCGTCGACGGCCGCGTCGGCGGCGCCGTCTGCCTGCGGGCCGGCGCCTTCCTGCGAACCGGCGTCCGGCCCGGCCCCCGCCTCGGCCTCAGCCTGGGCGTTGGGCTGGCTCTCGCCAGCGTCGGCCTTGGCCTTCTCCTTGGACCGGGACCTGCTCTTCGACCTGTCCCTGGACTTGGCCTTGGACTTCGACCCCTTGGCCTTGCCGTCCGCCTTGCTGTCTGCCTTGCCGGCGGCGGCCCCGGCCTGGTCGGCCGGCTCCCGCTCGTCGGCCGCGGACTCCGCCTCGTCGCTGGCGGCCAGGCCGGCCTGAGCGTCGCCGTTCCCGCTGGCCGCCGCCACCCGCTTCACCTCGGCAGCCGCGGACCTGCCCTGGGACTTGGCCTCGACGACGTCCATGTTGACGATCACGCCACGGCCACGGCAGTGCTCACAGGTCACGCTGAACGCGTCCAAAAGGCCCTGGCCGACCCGCTTGCGGGTCATCTGCACCAGGCCCAGCGAGGTGATCTCGGTGACCTGGTGCTTGGTGCGGTCCCGGCCCAGGCACTCGGTGAGCCGGCGCAGCACGAGGTCGCGGTTCGACTCCAGCACCATGTCGATGAAGTCGATCACGATGATGCCGCCGATGTCCCGCAGCCGGAGCTGATGCACGATCTCCTCGGCCGCCTCCAGGTTGTTCCTGGTGACGGTCTCCTCGAGGTTGCCGCCCTTGCCGGTGAACTTGCCGGTGTTGACGTCGATGACCGTCATCGCCTCGGTGCGGTCGATCACCAGGTGGCCGCCGGAGGGCAGGTACACCTTCCGGTCGAGCGCCTTGAGGATCTGCTCGTCGATCCGGGTGTCGGCGAACACGTCGGAAGGGCCGGCGTGGCGCCGGATCCGGGTCACCAGCTCGGGTGAGACGTGGGCCAGGTACGGCTCCACCAGGTCCCAGGCGTCTTCGCCCTGGATCATGAGCTCCTTGAAGTCCTCGTTGAAGATGTCGCGCACGACCCGGATCACGAGATCCGGCTCCTCGTACACCAGAGTCGGGGGTTTGGCGCCCTTGGCCTTCTCCTCGATGGTCGCCCACTGCGCCTGCAGCCGCTCCACGTCGCGGGTCAGGTCGTCCTCGGAAGCCCCTTCGGCAGCGGTGCGGACGATCACCCCGGCGCCTTCCGGCACCAGCTTCTTCAGGATGTCCCGCAGCCGCTTGCGCTCGATGTCCGGGAGCTTGCGGCTGATCCCCGAGGCGTTGCCGTGCGGCACATACACCAGGTGCCGTCCCGACAGCGTGATGTGGCTGGTCAGCCGGGCGCCCTTGTGACCCACAGGGTCCTTGGTGACCTGCACCAGCACCGAGTCGCCGGGCCTGAGCGCCTGCTCGATGGTCCGGGTGCGGCCCTCCAGGCCGGCGACGTCCCAGTTGACCTCTCCGGCGTAGAGCACCGCGTTGCGACCTCGGCCGATGTCGACGAAGGCCGCCTCCATGCTGGGCAGCACGTTCTGCACCTTGCCGAGGTAGACGTTGCCCGCCATCGTGTTGCTGGACTGCTGTGAGACGTAGTGCTCCACGAGCACGCCGTCCTCGAGCACCCCGATCTGGGTGCGCCCGCCAGCGCTGCGGATCGCCATCACACGGTCCACCGACTCGCGCCGCGCCAGGAACTCCGACTCGGTGAGGATCGGCGGGCGGGTGCGCCGCTGCTCGCGCCCGTCGCGGCGACGCTGCCGCTTCGCCTCCAGCCTGGTGGATCCGGCGACGCCCTGCACCTCGTCCCGGGCGCCGCGTGCCTCTCGCACCCTGACCACGGTCTGGACCCCGTCGTCGCCGGACGGCTCGACGTCCCCGGAGCCCTTGCGGCGACGGCGGCGGCGCCGCTTCACACTGCTGACCTCTTCGGCGTGCGCGTCGTCGCTGTCGGCGACCCCGGCGCCTTCCTCGCTGACGGAATCGTCGGCCTCGTCACCGCCCTTGCCACGTCCCCGGCCCCGGCGCCCTCGGCGACGGCGGCGGCGACCGGCGGCGGACTCGTCGTCCGACTCGGCGGACTCGCCTTCGGTGGCGGAGGGCGCAGTGTCCTCGGCGTCCTCGGAAGCCGCGGCCCGCTCCTCGGCGGGAACGGACTCCGCTTCGGCCGCCTTGCCTCTGCCGCGGCGGCGGCGCGCAGGCTTCTTCTCCTCGGCCTCCGCCTCGCCGGCGGCCCCCTCGGAGGGCGGCGCCTCCGCCGCCTGCTGGTCGCCCTTCCGCGTCGTCTCCGACGATCCGTCGGCGGTCTTGCCGCGACGCGACCTGGCGCGCCGGGCAGGCTTGCCGGTCGCCTCGCCGTCGGCCGCGGACTCGTCCTCGCGGCCCGCCTTGGCGTCCTCGCGGCCTGTCCTGGATCTGCGGCGCGACGTGGGCTTGGCGGCCTCATCCGCGTCGTCCTCGAAGCCCTTAGCGGGACGAGACGGCGGCGTGGTCGCCTCCGGCGCCACGAACAGCACCACTGGCGCGGGTGGGACATTACGGGCAGAACTCGTTTTGGCGGCCCCCGACGCTGGCGTGTCGCCTGCGCCCGAGCCGCCCGTCGGCTCGTTGTCGAGCATTCGGACGTACTCCACTCTGCCGTCCCCGGGCGCGGTAACGCAGCCACGCAGGAACGGGCTTATCTCAGTGCGGCTCCGCAGAGCCGCTGCAAGTCTTCCTTCCCTGGCCCTGGCAGGGCCCGACCGTCTCCTCCGACGGTCACCGCTGAGGAGTCCCTTCGCGATCCGCGGCTAGCGGATCTGCGACATCGCCGTCCTCGGTGAACACTCCCTGCGCCACCCGGGTCGCCCGCACGGGCGCCGGCGGCTCCAGGTCGGCCACGGAACGCAGACCGGCGAGGATCTCATCGGGTCGTACGGACGGCGTTACGTGTCGTACGACAAGGTCGAGTATCGCACACGGCGCCGGATAGCCCGGCAACGGCGCGGCCAACCCCTCGACAGATGTGGATGTTTCGCCCATCGAGGTTGGTTCCTCCACGACCTGGCAACGCTCCACTGGCGCGCGGGCGTCCAGCGTGCGGCGGCCCTGTTTGGTGGAACGCTCCACCGGCGCCTCCGGCGCGGCCATGAACGTCTCCACGGCCACGGCCAGCTCGTCCGGCGCGACCCCCGGCAGCTCCAACCGCCACCGAGAGACCTGGATCCGGTCCGCGAGGCTGCCGCCTGCCGACACCACCGCGTCCACCACGTCGATGCCGGGTGGCAGCGCCGCGTCCAGCGCCTGCCGCAGCGCGTCGGCGTCCATCGGTCGGCGCAGCCCGACCTCGGCGTACTCGGCCTCGCTCGCCACCCCGGTCGGCGAGGCGCCGACGTAGGAGATCTTCGGGTGCGGGGAGAAGCCCGCCGAGTACGCGATCGGCACCTCCGCCCGCCGCACGGCCCGCTCCAACGCGCGCGCGAAGTCCCGGTGCGAGGTGAAACGGAGGCGGCCGCGCTTGGCGTACCGGATCCGGATCCGCTGGACCACCGGCTCCTGATCCCGGTCCGGGACCGGTTTGCGCTTGCCCATCAGACGACGGTCAGCGGGAGCAGCTTTCGACCTGTGGGGCCGATCTGGATCTCGGTGTCCATGCCTGGGCACACGCCGCAGTCGAAGCACGGCGTCCAACGGCAGTCGTCCTGCTCCACCTCGGAGAGAGAGTCCTGCCAGTCGGCCCACAGCCACTCCTTGTCCAGGCCGGAGTCCAGGTGGTCCCAGGGCAGCACCTCGTTCTCGTCCCGCTCACGCAGCGTGTACCAGGCCAGCGAGACGCCCATCGGCTCCAGCGCCTCGGCCGCCGCGTCGGTCCACCGTCGGTACGAGAAGTGCTCGCTCCAGCCGTCGAAGCGACCGCCCTGCTCCCATACCCGGCGGATCACCGCGCCCACCCGGCGGTCGCCCCGGGAGAGCAGCCCCTCGATCACCGAGGGCTCCCCGTCGTGATACCGGTAGCCGATGGCGCGGCCCAGCGACCGGTTGGAGTTGATCTCCTGCTTGAGCAGCTTCAGTCGCCGGTCCACGGTCTCCGGGTCGGCCTGCGACGCCCACTGGAACGGCGTGTGCGGCTTCGGCACGAACCCGCCGATGGAGACCGTGCAACGGATGTCCTTCGACCCGGTCGCCTCCCGGCCGGCCTTGATCACCTCGTGCGCCAACCGGGCGATCTGCAGCACGTCGTCGTCGGTCTCGGTCGGCAGCCCGCACATGAAGTACAGCTTCACCTGCCGCCAGCCGCCCTGGTACGCCGTGACCACGGTGCGGATCAGATCCTCTTCGCTGACCATCTTGTTGATCACGCGGCGGATCCGCTCCGAGCCGCCCTCCGGGGCGAAGGTGAGGCCGCTGCGCCGCCCGTTGCGGGACAGCTCCTGCGCCAGGGTGACGTTGAAGGCGTCCACGCGGGTCGACGGCAGCGACAGGGAGACGTTGTCGCCCTCGTACCGGTCAGCGAGCCCCGAGCAGACGTCGCCGATCTCGCTGTGGTCGGCGGAGGACAGCGACAGCAGCCCGACCTCGTTGAAGCCGGACTCCTTGATCCCCCGCTCCACCATGTCGCCGATCGTGGTGATGGAGCGCTCCCGCACCGGGCGGGTGATCATCCCGGCCTGGCAGAACCGGCACCCCCGGGTGCAGCCCCGGAAGATCTCCACCGCGTACCGCTCGTGCACCGTCTCGGCCAGCGGCACCAGCGGCTGCTTCGGGTACGGCCACTGGTCGAGGTCCATCGTGGTGCGCTTGTGCACCCGGAACGGCACCTCCGCCCGGTTCGGGATCACCCGCTGGATCCGCCCGTCCGGCAGGTAGTCCACGTCGTAGAAGCGCGGCACGTACACCGCCTCGGTGCGGGCCAGCCGCAGCAGCAGCTCGTCCCGCCCGCCGGGCCGGCCGTCGGCCTTCCAGGCGCGGACGATGTCCGTGATCTCCAACACTGCTTCCTCACCGTCGCCGAGCACAGCGGCGTCGATGAAGTCCGCGATCGGCTCCGGGTTGAACGCGGCGTGTCCGCCCGCGATCACCACGGGGTGACTCTCGTCGCGGGCCGCGGCATCGAGCGGGATCTGCGCGAGGTCCAGCGCGGCGAGCAGGTTGGTGTAGCCCATCTCGGTGGCGAACGAGACGCCGAACAGGTCGAACGCCGCCACCGGGCGGTGCGCGTCCACGGTGAATTGCGGCACACCGTGCTCCCGCATCAGCGCTTCGAGGTCCGGCCAGACCGCGTACGTGCGCTCGGCGAGCACGTCGTCGCGCTCGTTGAGCACCTCGTACAGGATCTGCACGCCCTGGTTGGGCTGGCCCACCTCGTACGCGTCCGGGTACATCAACGCCCACCGGACCGCCGCCGAGTCCCAGTCCTTCGCCACCGCGTTCAGCTCGCCGCCGACGTACTGGATCGGCTTGCTCACACGCGGCAGCAGGGGCTCCAGACGAGGGAAGACACTCGCCGCGCTCATGCGCCCGCCTCATTGCGCTTGCTCATAACGATCCAGGGTACGCGCGGCGGCACGGCTCACATGTGCTGGACAGAGCGCGGCCGGCCGGCAAGGGTAAGGAATCTGTCGAGGACCCGCCCAGTCGGCGCCCCACGTGACTCCCTGTGTCAAAGTAGGCTTTGGCGCCGCAACATGCTTACCGTCGGCGGCCTTGGGGTCAACCGGTGACCCCACTGCACAACCGGGTGTAGCACAGTCCCTTTCCATAAGGAGGCCGTAAGTGACCGGACCACAACAGCCGCCGTACGGCGGGCAGGGTGGTCAGTGGCCCGGAGGTGGCGGCGACTGGCAGCCGCCCTCGGATCAGACCCAGTACAGCGGTCCGCCAGCAAGTGGCGGGCCGAGCTATGAGCAGCCGCAGGCGTACGACCAGCCCCAGGCATACGACCAGCCGCAGGCGTACGACCAGTACGGTCAGCAGCCTCCGGCCCCGGACCCGTACTCGGCCCCGCCGAACTACTCGGAGCCGTACTCCGTGCCGCCCGGGATGCCGCCGGTCCCGCCAGCCAAGCAGACCAACCCGGTGCCGTGGATCATCGGCGGCGTGGGCGCGTTGGTGGTGCTCATCCTCCTGGTGATCGTCGGCATCGCGGTGCTCGGCGCAGGCGATGACACCACCCCCACCGGCGGAACCCAGACCTCCGCGGCCGCCACGGAGACCGGGGGCACCGACAGCGACACCGACAGCGGCACGGACGGCGGCAGCGGCAAGTACTCCGCCGACGACGTGTCCAACGCGTGCGACCTCGTCGACCCCTCCGGCATGGAGAAGCTCGCCGGCAAGGCGGACGGCGACCCGCAGAACGAGGAGGACAAGAACGACTACTACTCCTCGCTCAGCTGCACGGCGAAGTACAAGGACGGCAACTACAGCGCCAGCTTCTCCATGCGCACGACGCTGGCAAGCGACTCCAGCAGCGCGAAGGACTCCTACGACCGGACCGAGCAGCGCGCGAAGGGCAAGACCGGCAGTGGTCGCTCAAGCGGCGATGTCACGGGCATCGGCCAGGACGGCTACTGGCACCTGGAGACGCGCAAGTACAGCTCGTTCAACTCGCACACCTACGAGTTCGAGGTGCTCGACGAGAACGCTGTGGTGAGCTTCCGGCTCTACGGCCTCTACGACACGGGCAAGTCGATCAGCGATTCGGACTTCAGGAAGATCTGCGAAGACAACGCCAAGAAGGTGCTGCAAGGACTCGGCGGCTGAGCTGCCGAGCGATACCCGGCACGGGGGGCTAGATTTCGGCCGCTGACGGCCTTACGGCTCCGCACGACGAAGCGCCCCGTGATCCTGATCAGGATCACGGGGCGCTTTCGCGTGTGCCCGAAGCCTCAGGTGACGGCCGCTTGCGCCGAAGCCTCAGGCGACGGCGACCTGGACCCGCACCGACTCGCCGTCGCCGACCTCGCCCTCGTAGCCGCCGCCGACCTGGCCGAACGCGAGCTCCTCAGCCAGGGTCTCCCGCGCCACGAACTCGCGATGCGCCTCGACCGCGGCCCGCACCCCCGACGAGGCCTCGATCACCAGTCGGATCCGGTCGGCGACGTTCAGGTCGGCGTCGCGGCGAGCGAGCTGCACGACGCGCACGATGTCGCGAGCCACGCCTTCGGCGGACAGCTCGGGCGTCACCTCGGTGTCGAGCACGACCACGCCCCGGTCGCCGAGGGACGCGGAGCGGTCCGCCTGCCGCGCGGTCAGCTTCAGCTCGTACTCCCCCTCGCGCAATGCGAAGCCGCCGGCCGTGACCTGACCGCCGGACACCGACCACTCTCCTGCCTTCACGGCCTTGATCACCTGCTGGACGTCCTTGCCGAGGCGCGGGCCGAGCGCCCGCGGCACCACGGTGAGCACATGCTCGCAGTAGTCGCCGAGCTGGTCGGTGAAGACCACGTCCTTGACGTTCACCTCGTCGGCGATCAACTCCGCGTACGGTCGCAGCGTCTCCGCGAGCGGGCTCGCCACGGTGAGGGAGCGCAGCGGCAGGCGCACCCGCAGACCGGTGGTCTTGCGCAGCGACAGCGCCGCCGAGCAGACCTCCCGGGCGGCGTCCATCGCCGTGACCAGGTCGTGGTCGGCCGGCAGCGCCGAGGCGTCCGGCCAGTCCGCGAGGTGCACCGAACGGCCGCCGGTCAGCCCGCGCCAGATCTCCTCCGAGACCATCGGCAGCAACGGCGCCGCCACGATCGTCAGCGTCTCCAGCACCGTGTGCAGGGTGTCGAAGGCGTCCCGGTCGCCCGACCAGAACCGGTCCCGGGAACGCCGCACGTACCAGTTGGTGAGCGCGTCCAGGTAGGAGCGGATCGCCTCGCACGCGCCGGAGATGTCGTAGGCGTCCATCTCGGAGGTGACCGACTCGACCAGCTCGCGGGTCTTGGCGAGCACGTACCGGTCGAGCAGATGCGGGGAGTCCGCGCGGCGGGTCGCGGTGTGCCCCTCCGCGTTGGCGTACAGCGTGAAGAAGTGCCAGACGTTCCACAGCGGGTTGATCACGTGCCGCACCGAGTCGCGCACCCCCGACTCGCTCACCGGGGTGTCGCCGCCCCGGATCACCGGCGCGCTCATCAGCAGCCAGCGCATCGCGTCCGCGCCGTACGAGTCGAACATCTCGTAGACATCGGGGTAGTTGCGCAGGCTCTTGGACATCTTCCGGCCGTCCTCGCCGAGCAGGATGCCGTGCGCGACGCAGTTGCGGAACGCGGGCCGGTCGAACAGCGCGGTGGCGAGCACGTGCAGGGTGTAGAACCAGCCGCGCACCTGCGGCAGGTACTCCACGATGAAGTCGCCCGGGTAGTGGTGCTCGAACCAGTCGGCGTTCTCGAACGGGTAGTGCACCTGCGCGAACGGCATCGAACCCGACTCGAACCAGCAGTCCAGCACCTCGGGAACCCGCCGCATCACGGAGCGACCGGTCGGATCGTCCGGGTTGGGCCGGGTCAGCTCGTCGATGCCGGGCCGGTGCAGATCGTCGACCTTGACCCCGCTGCGCTCGTCGCTTCGGGTCGCAAGCTCCCCGCTGTGCCTGACGCTTCGGGTCGCAAGCTCCCCGAAGTCGTCCTGGAGCTGCTCCAAGGAGCCGTACACGTCCACGCGCGGGTACGCCGGGTCGTCGGATTTCCAGACCGGGATCGGCGAGCCCCAGAACCGGTTCCGGCTGATCGACCAGTCGCGCGCGTTGACGAGCCACTTGCCGAACGAGCCGTCCTTCACGTGGCCGGGCACCCAGTTGATCTCGGAGTTCAGCTCGACCATCCGGTCCTTGAACCTGGTCACGGCCACGAACCAGCTCGACACCGCCTTGTAGACCAGTGGGGTGTCGCAGCGCCAGCAGTGCGGGTACGAGTGGCTGTAGCTGTCGTGCTTGAGCAGCAGGCCCCGCGCCTTCAGGTCACGCGTGATCGGCTTGTTGGCGTCGAAGACCTGCATCCCCTCGTACGCCGGGACCAGCGACGTGAACTTGGTGTGGTCGTCAACGGTCACCACGGTCGGGATGCCGGCGGCGTTGCAGGCGTTCTGATCGTCCTCGCCAAAAGCAGGCGCCATGTGGACTACACCGGTGCCGTCCTCCGTGGAGACGAAATCGGCGCCGAGGACGGTGAAGGCAGGAGTGCCGGAGACCGTCTCGAGCAGGAAGTCGAACAGCGGCGTGTAACTGCGGCCGACCAGGTCGCTGCCCTTCAGCGTGCCGACCCGCTCGGCGTCGCCCAACTCCTTGGCGTACGCGCCCAGGCGCGCCTCGGCCAGGATGTGGCGCTGGCCGTGCTTGGACACCACGGCGTAGTCGACGTCCAGGCCCACCGCGACCGCGAGATTGGACGGCAGGGTCCACGGGGTGGTGGTCCAGGCGAGCAGCTTCTCGCCGGAGTCCAACTCGAACCCGACGGTGACGGCCGGGTCCTGGCGCTCCCGGTACACGTCGTCCATCCGGGTCTCGGTGTTCGACAGCGGGGTCTCGCACCGCCAGCAGTACGCCAGCACCCGGAAGCCCTCGTAGATCAGACCCTTGTCGTGCAGGGTCTTGAAGGCCCACATGACGCTCTCCATGTAGTCGGTGTCGAGCGTCTTGTAGTCGTTGGCGAAGTCCACCCAACGGGCCTGGCGGGTGACGTACCGCTCCCAGTCCCGGGTGTACTTGAGCACCGAGGTGCGGCAGGCGTCGTTGAACTTGTCGATGCCCAGATCGAGGATCTCGCTCTTGGCGGAGATGCCGAGCTGCTTCTCGGCCTCCACCTCGGCGGGCAGGCCGTGGCAGTCCCACCCGAAGCGCCGCTCCACCCGCCGGCCGCGCATCGTCTGGTATCTGGGCACCACGTCCTTGGCGTACCCGGTGAAGAGGTGGCCGTAGTGGGGCAGGCCGTTGGCGAACGGGGGGCCGTCGTAGAAGACGTACTCGTTGGCGCCGTCCTCGCCGGCGTCACGGGCGGCCACGGACGCGGCGAACGTGTCGTCCTTCGCCCAGTAGTCGAGCACCCGCTCTTCGAGCTTGGGGAACGACGGGGAAGCCGGCACGCCACGGTCCGGCGCATCCTGCGGGTACGACATCGTCTTGCTCTCCTCGTGTGACGCTGTGCCATCACGCGAGGACGAGCCGGCGCTTCACGCAGCGCCGCCCACGGTACCACCTCGCTTGACGCCCGGCCCTGCCACAGCTGCTGGACGCCCGCTCGTGGGTCGGCTGTGACGGGCCGAACCCGTCCGGGTCTACTCCGGCCGCGCTGAAGGCCGCGGTCGTTTCTTCCGGAGGCTCACCGGTGATCGCCGGGTCGATGCCTGTGACGACCAGGCTACCCGAGCTGGTGAGTCCGGCTCACCCGATATCCGAACCGCCGGACGTTCCGCTGACGGCGAACCGGTCTTCCGCGCCGCACCGCCGGTAAGTCAGGCTGACGCCTGTGAACGCATCCCGGGTCGCGGTCCTCTCGGACGTCCACGGCGTGCTGCCCGCGTTGGAGGCCGTGCTCGCCGAGCCCGATGTGCGCGCCGCGGACCTGATCGCGGTCACCGGTGATCACGTGGCCGGGCCGCTGCCGACACTCACCCTCGATCTGTTGTCCAGCCTGGAAAACGCCGTGTTGGTACGAGGAAACGCCGACCGGGAGCTGGTCGCGCTCGCCCGCGGGGCGTCCGAGACGGAGATCCCGGACCCGATAGCGCCCTGGGCGGCGGCGCAGCTCAGCGACGCCCACGTCGGCCTGCTGGATTCGCTGCCGCTGACGGCGACCGTGGACGTGGCCGGCTTCGGCCCGGTGCTGTTCTGCCACGCGACGCCGCGCGACGACGAAGAGGTCGTGCTGGTCGACAGCCGACTCTCCCGGTGGTCGGAGGTGTTCGCCGGAGTCGCGGAGCAGACGGTGGTGTGCGGGCACACGCACATGCCGTACGTCCGCCTGGTTGATCGCCGGCTGGTCGTCAACCCTGGCAGCGTCGGGATGCCGTACGGGTCTGTCGGGGCGTCCTGGGCGCTGCTGGCCGATGGTGGGGTGATGCTGCGGCGCACCTCCTACGACCTCGACGCGGCGTGCGCGCGGATCGCCGCCGAGAGCGGCTATCCCGACGCCGTCGAGTGGGCGGACTACTTCGTTCGCGCGAAGGCGTCCGACGTGGACGCGCTGCGTGTCTTCGGCCCTCGCGACGGCCGCGCTCTCGATCTATGACCTGCGTCACACTGCGATCGATTTACGTCCCTTCCGGATGGTTCAGGGGGTTTCGACTTGAGTGGCGGACAGACTCGCTCTGATTGGAGATCCGGCGTGAAGGCGTTCCTCATCACCATGGCGATCCTCCTCATCGGCATCGGGGTGATCAGTGTCGTCTGGTGGCTGACGCGACGCGCTTCCCCACCGACGGCTGCGCCGGTCAGCCCCGCGGTGTCACCGGACACCGCGCCCGGCGAGCCGGACGCCGGACCCGAGGCGCCCGAGGCGGCGGCAGCGCCCGAGGAGCCGGTGCTGGCGTCCGTCCCGCCCCAGCCGGCCAACTCGGCGGCGACCCCGCAGACGACGGCCGCGGACCCAGCGCCGGCCGCCGAGGCAGCGCCTGCCCCGGAGCCGGCGCCCCCCGGCCCGGAGGCGGGGCCCGAGTCGGAGGTTCCGGCCGGGCCGTACGGGCCCGGGTCCGCGCGTCCACTCCCCGACGGCTCGGCGCCGTCCGCGGAGTTCACAGTGAAGGGCAACGCGAGTTCGAGGCTCTACCACGCGCCGGAGTCGCCGTACTACAAGCGGACGAGGGCCGAGGCGTGGTTCCGCACCGCCGAAGACGCCGAAGCGGCCGGCTTCCAACACTGGAACAGCCGACGCCGCAGGACGTGACCGGGCCCGGCCCGGCGCTCCGCGCCGCGCTCACTCGCCGGCCGCGCGCAGAGGGCCGCCCCCGTTCACCGGTCCCTGCCACGCCGCCGAACACCTACGTCTATTCGGGCTCGGTGACCGTCCGGTGAATGCGTCAGAGGTCCCGTGCGAACGACTGGTCACAGCCCTGGGACGGGCACCGCACGTCGGTCAGGCGCTCGGATGTTCCGGCACGACACGCTTCCGCAGCGCGCTCCCCGCGCGCCAGGTCCAGACGTGGCGGCCGTCGTCGGCGAAGCGCACCATGCCGGCACGTACAAGATCAAAAGCGAAGCAGTGGTACGGCTCCGGCGGCCGCCAGTCGATCCGGGCCTCGATCGCGTCCTCGTAGCGCCGCTTCTGTTCGGGATCTGAGACCTCGACCGCGCGGCCGTACAGCTTGATGTCGCCCTGGTTCTCGGACTCGTGGGCCTTGTCCGGAACCAGGCTGTGGACAGTCACCCGATCGTCCCGTAGCAGATCGAGCGCCTTGGCAGACCGCCAGATCATCCCGGTCATCAGCTCCCCGTCGGTGAAATCGCATTCGACGCCGCTGATCCGCGCGGATCCGTCCGGGCGCACAGTGCCGAGCAGGATGATCTGCTCGCGCGCGAACCGATCGCGCGCCTTGGCCGCCAACTCCGGGCAGACCGTTTCAAACTCGCCCCATCGCATGCCCCGCAGGCTAGGGCAGACGTGTGACAGAACGGCAGCTCGCCGAGCAGGAGCTGATCCGCGTGGCCGAAGCGGCGACCGGGGGACCCGCTGGTCCGGCTTCCCTGAGAGACCTATCCGTCAGGCCTCCTCGGGGAACCAGAGCGCGATCTCGCGCTTGGCGCTGCCCGGCGAGTCCGAGGCGTGCACCAGGTTCTCCCGGTTGGACAGCGAGAAGTCGCCGCGGATCGTGCCGGCGACGGCCTTTCGCCCGTCAGTCGCGCCGGTCAGTCCACGCACCACCTCGATGGCCTGGTCGCCGGAGACGATCATCGCGACCAGCGGGCCTGAGGTCATGAACGCCTTCAGCGGCGGATAGAACGGCTTCTCGACATGCTCGGCGTAGTGCTCGTCCGCCAGCGCCGCGTCCATGGCGCGCAGCCGCATCGCCTCCAGGACCAGACCCTTGCGCTCCAGCCGGCTGATCACCTCGCCGATCAGGCCGCGCCGCACCGCGTCAGGCTTGATGAGTACGAGCGTGCGCTCCGACACGGATCCCTCCATGATCGTTCTCAGATCTGTAGCCGTACGTTACCGCGCCGCGGCGCGGTACCCGACGCTCGCCCGGCTCGGACCACGGCGCCCACAGTGAACTTACGGAAAGTGCTGTTCATATTTCACTGCGTGATCTTCCTGAACGGATCCACCGGAAATGTCACCACGAGAGGCGGAAACCCGTCCTGAACTGGGACTTCGTGGCCAGATTGACCGTTCTGCCACTTCCCTACAGTGACGCGTAGGCATAGCCTCGCCAAGGTGCGAGGAGTACCACGGCCAACACCCAGAGCAGCGCCACGGCCCACGCGCGGCGCGGCCCGCACCGGCGCGCGACCCAATCCCACGCGCGCGGCCCAGTCGCGCGCCGCCGCGTCCTCCCGCGCGGCCATGCTGACCGCCCGTGCCCGCGCGACCGCCACCGACAATCGGATGATGACCGCGCTGTCCAAGGATCGCGGCGGCCGCAACGGCGGCATCCGCTACGGCAACGTCGGCGGCCATCCTCGGTCCACCGGGAACCTGTTCGCGGCGGCTCTGGTCGCGCTGCTCGGCATCTTCGTCGCCACCGCCGGCATCGGAAGCGGCAAGGGCCTCATCACGGCCATCGGCGTCGGCATCGGCGTCAGCGCGGCGGTGTTCGGCGTGTTCACGTACACCCAGCGGCGGATCGCCAGCATGGTCAGCGGCACCGCGCACATCGTCAGCGCCACCGCTCCCCCGGCGGCCGCCACCCACGGCCGGTGCGAGATGCACCTGGTCGTGCAAGCGCCGCGGCTCGCCGCCACCGCGGTCCGGCACCGGGACCAGTCGGTGCCGGTCGCCAAGTGGCCCACCCCTGGCGGCACGCTGCCGGTCAAGGTCGACCCGGAGGACCCGCGGGACCTGAGGATCCTGTGGGACCAGGTGCGCCCCCACGGCGAAGGGCCGCACACGGAACCTCAGCACGACGACCTGTCGACTCTCGCTGACGCCTCCGGCGTCTCGACGGCGAGCGGCAACGGTGGCCCGGCGGCGGCAGGCCAGAGCACCACGGCGACTCTCCATGAGACGCCGGCGCCGGACGCGGCCCCGGTGATCGATGAGCCGACCGCGACCGTCCCCGCCAGCCTCGCCGGCACGGGCCTGGACGCCTCCGACGCGGACGCTCCCGTGGGCGGGCTGTTGGAGGTCAGCGACGAGCCCCTGGACCTCAGCTTCCTGGAGCCGCCCGATCCACGGTCGATCATCGAAAGCGATCCTCTGCTCATCGAGTACGGCTCCCCGATCCGCGAGGTCGGGGTGACGCTGGTGGTCTCCGACATCGCCAAGGCCCTGGAGTTCTACCGCGACGTCCTCGGCTTCTTCGAGATCGAAAGCGGCCCCGACATGGTGCTGCTGGAGGCGCGGACCGGCCGGGTGGTGCTGCGCCAGCGGGTCGACGCCCAGGCCAAACCCCCGCGCCTGATGCACCTCACGCTCGAGGTGAACGACATCGAGACCGCTCACCGGACGCTGACCAAACGCGGCGTGGAGTTCATCGACGAGCCGCGGGCCGTCCTCAAGGGAGAATTGCTGGAACTGTGGGCGGTGTCGTTCCACGACCCCGACGGCCACGGCGTGGCGCTGACGAGTTGGCGGCCCAGGGACGAGGAAGACAGCGACTAGGAAGAGCCCAGGATGGTGCGGCGGACGTGCAGCACGTACCACCACACCAGCGCGAACACCACGCCCATCACGGCGAGCGCCCACTGGAAGAACCCTGACAAGGTGACCGCTGCGTTCAGCGCCCCGACGGCGTACCAGGCGGCCGGGTAGCGCAACAGGCTTGCGAGGACCAGCGCGACGCCCGCGAGGACCACCACCACGGTGACCGCCTGGGTCACGTGCGGCCCACCGAGCACCCGGATCGGCTGGATCGCCAACAGCAGCACAACCGCCTCGATGACCAGCGTGAGGGCCCCCATGACCCGCACTGCCCGCACCGGGTTCCGCAAACCCGAACGGCCCCCGTCGCGGTGATCAAGGTCTGATTGACGCGACTCGCCGGTGACAGGCGCATCCATCCCTTGATCATCGCGATGGTCGGGGTGCTCCGGGTCGGTGCTCATGAGACGAACATCCTTCTTGCGTCGGCGACGGTGACGACCGAGCCCGTCACCAGCACGGCGGCTCCCGGCATCCCCGCCCCCTCGTCCGACTCCGCGAGCGTCACCGCGGCGTCGACCGCCTCCAGCAGGTTCGGCGCGACCGCGACCCGCTCCGGCCCGAAGATCTCCCGGGCCGCGACGGCGAGTTGCTCGGTCGGCAGGGCGCGCTCGGACGAGTTCGTCGTCACCACCACCGCGTCCGCCACGGGCTCCAGCTCCTCCAGCAGGCCGCGCGCGTCCTTGTCGCCGAGCATCGCGACCACCGCCACCAGCCGGCGGAAACTGAACTCCTCCAGCAGCGCCTGCGCCGTCGCCGCCATCCCGGCCGGGTTGTGGGCCGCGTCCAGCAGCACCGTCGGCGAGGTGCGGACGCGCTCCAGCCGGCCCGGCGCGCTCACCGCCGCGAACCCCTCGCGCACCACGTCGACGTCCAACTGGCGGTTCGCTCCCCCGCCGAGGAACGCCTCTGCCGCGGCGACCGCGAGGGCCGCGTTCTGCGCCTGGTGGGCGCCGTGCAGGGGCAGGAACACGTCGTCGTACACGCCACCCAGACCCTGCAGGGCCACCTGCTGACCTCCGAACGCCACGGCGCGGCGCAGCACCCCGAACTCGGCGCCCTCACGGGCCAGGGTGACCTGCCGCTCCGCGCAGTGCTCCAGGATCGGCCGGGCCGCGTCGTCCGGCTGCGTCGCCGAGATCAGCGTGGCGCCCTCGTGGACGACCCCGAGCTTCACGTGCGTGATGTCCGAGATGGTGTCGCCGAGCCACTCGGTGTGGTCCAGGCCGATCGGAGTGAGCACGCAGACCGGCGCGGAGAGCACGTTGGTGGAGTCCGTCTCGCCGCCGAGCCCCACCTCCACGACCGCCACGTCGACCGGCGCGTCGGCGAACGCCGCGAGCGCCAGAGCCGTGGTCATGTCGAAGTACGTCAACGGTTCGGCGTGCTGCTTGTCCACGAGCGCGGCGAGCGGCTCGACCTCGCGGTACACCGCCACGAACCGCTCCTCCGAGACCGGCACGCCGTCCAGGGCGATCCGCTCCCGCACCGACTTCAGGTGTGGGCTGGTGTAGCGGCCGGTGCGCAGGCCGTGCGCCCGCAGCACGCTGTCGATCATCCGGGCCGTGGACGACTTTCCGTTGGTCCCGGTCAGGTGGATCGACGGGTACGCCCGGTGCGGGTTGCCCAGCAGGTCGAGCAGCATCTCGATCCGGCTGCGCTCGAACACCATCCGGGTGAAGCCGCGCCCGAGCAGCTCCCGGTCCACCTGCGTGAAAGCGTCCGGCGCGTCAGCCGACACGTCAGGCCCTGGGCAGCGCGTCGAGTTGCGCGGCGAGGCGGGCGATCTCAGCCTCGGCCGCGGCGAGCCGGTCGCGCACCTTCGTCACCACCGGCTCCGGGGCCTTGGCGAGGAAGGACTCGTTGCCGAGCTTGCCCCGGCACTGGGCCGCCTCTTTCTCGGCGGCGGCGAGGTCCTTCGACAGCCGCGCCCGCTCCGCCGCCACGTCGATCGTGCCCCGGGTGTCCAGTTCCACGTTCACCGCGCCGCTGACGGCGAGGGTCGCCGTGGCGGCGAAGTCGTCGGCCGGCTGGTCCAGGCGGGCCAGGGACCGGATCAGCGCCTCATGGCCGGCCAGGCCCGCGGCGTCGAGCCCGCCGATCCGGGCCGCGACCCGCTGGTTCGGCTTGACGCCCTGGTCGGAGCGGAACCGGCGCACCTCCGTCACCACCCGCTGCAGGGCCGCGATCTCGGCCTCCGCCGCCTCGTCGGCCCACCCGGCCGACCGGACGTCATCGGCCGGCCACGCCGCGGTCATAACGCTCTCCCCGTGGGTCAGGGCGCGCCACAGCTCGTCGGTGACGAACGGGATCACTGGGTGCAGCAGCCGCAGCAACGCGTCGAGCACCTCGCCGAGCACACGGCGCGTGGCGTCAGCGGCGGCGCCGCCCGCCGTGAGCACCGGCTTGGACAGCTCCAGGTACCAGTCGCAGACGTCGTCCCAGGCGAAGTGGTAGAGCGTCTCGCAGGCCTTGGCGAACTCGTACTCCTCGAAAAAGCCGTCTGTCTCGGCGGTCACCCGCGTCAGGCGGGACAGGATCCAGCGGTCTGCCGCGGACAGCTCGGCAGGGCGTGGCCCGGCTGCTGTCGCGCCGTTGAGCAGCGCGAACCGGGTGGCGTTCCAGAGCTTGTTGCAGAAGTTACGCGAGCCCTGCACCCACTCCTCGCCGATCGGCATGTCGACGCCGGGGTTCGCGCCACGCGCCAGGGTGAACCGGACCGCGTCGGAACCGTACCGGTCCATCCAGTCCAGCGGGTCGACGGTGTTGCCGAACGACTTGGACATCTTCTTGCCGAACTGGTCACGCACCATGCCGTGCAGCGCGATGGTCTTGAACGGCTCGGCGCCGGCGGGATTGTCGGACATGGCGTACAGGCCGAACATCATCATCCGGGCGACCCAGAAGAAGAGGATGTCGTACCCGGTGACGAGGACGCTGGTCGGATAGAACCGCCGCAGATCCTCCGTGTCGTCCGGCCAGCCCAGCGTCGAAAACGGCCACAGGCCGCTGGAGAACCAGGTGTCGAGCACGTCCGGGTCCTGACGCCAGCCCTCGCCGCTCGGCGCCTCCTCGTCGGGGCCGACGCAGACGGTCTCGCCGTTCGGGCCGTACCAGACCGGGATCCGGTGCCCCCACCACAGCTGGCGCGAGATGCACCAGTCGTGCATGTTGTCGACCCAGTCGAAGTAGCGCTTGGCCAGCTCCGGCGGGTGCACCTCGACCCGGCCGTCGCGCACCGCGTCCCCGGCGGCCTTGGCGAGCGGGCCCACCTTCACGAACCACTGCAGGCTCAGCCGCGGCTCGACCGTGGTCTTGCAACGCGAGCAGTGGCCCACCGAGTGCACGTACGGGCGGACCTCCTTGACGATCCGCTGCTGCTCCCGCAGCGCCGCCACGATGGCGGGCCGGGCCTCGAACCGGTCCTGCCCCTGGAACGGCCCGTGCGCGGTGATCACCGCGTGGTCGTCCATCACCGTGATCGACGGCAGGTCGTGGCGCCGACCGATCTCGAAGTCGTTCGGGTCGTGGGCCGGGGTCACCTTCACCGCGCCGGAGCCGAACTCCGGGTCGACGTGCTCGTCGGCGACGATCGGGATCCGGCGGCCGGTCAGCGGCAGCTCGATCTCCTTGCCGATCAGATGCCGGTAGCGCTCGTCGTCCGGGTGCACCGCGACGGCCGTGTCGCCGAGCATCGTCTCCGCCCGGGTCGTCGCCACCACGATCTGGGCGCCCCCCTCGCCGTCCGAGCCATATCTGATCGAGATCAGCTCGCCGTCGTCCTCGGTGTGCTCCACCTCGATGTCCGACAGCGCGGTGAGGCAGCGCGGGCACCAGTTGATGATCCGCTCGGCCTGGTAGATCAGGCCGTCGTCGTACCACCTCTTGAACATCGTGAGAACGGCGCGGGACAGGCCCTCGTCCATGGTGAAGCGCTCCCGGCTCCAGTCCACCGAGTCGCCGAGCCGCCGCATCTGGCCCAGGATCTTGCCGCCGGACTCGGCCTTCCACTGCCACACCCGCTCGACGAACTTCTCCCGCCCCAGGTCGTGCCGGGACAGGCCCTCGCCCGCGAGCTGCCGCTCCACGACGTTCTGGGTGGCGATGCCGGCGTGGTCCATGCCCGGCAGCCAGAGCGCGTCGTACCCCTGCATCCGGCGACGCCGGGTGAGCGCGTCCATCAGCGTGTGTTCGAACGCGTGCCCCAAGTGAAGCGACCCGGTGACGTTCGGCGGCGGGATGACGATGCAGAACGGCGGCCTGTCTACCCCGTCACCAGCCCGGAAGCGCCCGGACTCCTCCCAGCGCTGGTAGATCGGTTGCTCTACCGCGGCAGGGGTGTACTGGGCTGGCAGTTCTATCCGGCTGTCGGGTGTCGCGGCGGTCTCCGCCGGGTTCTGCTTCGCGGTCACCCCGAGAGTCTACGAACCCGCCGACGCGGAGACCGCATGGACCGGCCGCTGTGACAAGGTTGCGGTGTGGATTTCTACCGGGCGTCGGACGATCTGGGACTGTTGGGGCTGCTGCATCCGGGTTGGCGGATCGTGCTCGGCGTGTGCGTGGCGGTCGCGGTGGTGGTGGCGGGCTGGCGGCTGCTACGGCGCGGGCCGTCCCGCATGGTCAACGGGATGCTCGCCGTCGTGCTCATCGTGGTCGCGCTCATCGCGTTCACGTACGTCGTGGGCTAGGCGAGTCAGCAGACTGCGCGAACCGGCCGGCTGGACGATCACAGGCGGCGGTTGGCGAGGCTGGGCAGCTCGGCGCGGATCGTCGCGAGCCGGTCCAGATCCAGATCGGCGACCGTCACCCCGACGGTGTCCGGGGCCTGGGCCAGCACCGTGCCCCACGGGTCAACGACCATGCTGCGCCCGTAGCACGTGCGCTTGGGCTCGTGGTCGCCGATCTGCGCGGCGGCGAGCACGTAGCACTGGTTCTCGATGGCCCGAGCCCGCAGCAGCACCTCCCAGTGGTCCCGGCCGGTGTGCGACATGAACGCCGACGGCACGGCAAGCAGCTTCGCGTCGGCGTCGGCGAGCCGTCGGTACAGCTCCGGGAAGCGCAGGTCATAGCAGATGGACAGGCCCAGGCCCACCCCGCCGAGATCCGCCACGACCGTCTCGGTCCCGGGGGCCACCTGCCTCGACTCGTGGTAGGACACCCGGCCGGGGATCTCCACGTCGTACATGTGGATCTTCCGGTAGACCGCCCTCCGCTCGCCCTGCGGGTCGAAGACCAAGGAGGTGTTGTACGTGCGTTCGGGCTCGGGCCCGATCTCGTGGAAGGAGCCGGCGTGCACCCAGATGCCGAGCGACCTCGCGGCGTGGGCGAAGAACTGGCCGAGCTCGCCATCCATGGGCTCCGGCTTCGACTCCCCGGCGGCGGGGCCCAGATAGTCGACGTACTCGGGGAGCATCGCGAGCTCAGCGCCCTGGTCGGCGGCGTGCTGCAACAGTCGTCGCGCCGTCGCGAGGTTGGCGTCGCGGTCCTCGCGGCTGTTGAGCTGACACACTGCGATCCGCATGGTCGGCAGCCTAGCCGGCCTTGCCACCTCGCCCGATGTCCTCACCCATGATCATTTCTCCTGATCTGGCCCGAGATGTTTACACTCAACAGGGTAGATGGATATGTTCACTCCCACTAAGACCACGTGCGAAGGACCTGACGGGCGAGCGGCGACGCACGCGTGACGCCTGAGTGACGAATGCACGGCGGGAGACGCCAATGACGATAGCCGCTGAGCTGGAATCGGTCGCGCTGACCTTGGCGGACACCGCTCGGGAGTTGTACCAGCGCGGCTGGATGGAGGGCACGGCAGGCAACCTGTCGGCGCGGCTTCCGGGATCGGGCGGGCTCGCGCTGATCACCGCGAGCGGACGCAGCAAGGGCCGGCTGGATCCGGCGGACGTGGTCGAGGTCGACATCGCCACCGGCCAGAGCGTGAGTTCGCACGCGCCCCGCCCGTCGGCGGAAACGGCCATTCACACGGCGCTCTACCGGCTCTTCCCCGACTGCGGCGCGGTGGCGCACGCTCATCCTCCGTACGCGACCGTGGCGGCTTCACACGCCGTGAGACAACGCCCCGGAAACGGCCACGTCATCGTCGAGCTACGGTACCGGGACTTCGAGATAATCAAGGGGTTCGGGAGTTCAGATCCCCATCAGGTGGTGGTGCCGGTGTTTCCAAATTGGCCGGACGTCACCAGGATAGGGCGCGACGTCGAGCACCATTTCCACACCCGCGCCGCCGGCTTCCCCTCGGTGCTGCTGATCGCGTATCACGGCGCCACCGCCTGGGGGCCAACCTTGGAGATCGCCCGCAACCGGCTGGAGTGCCTGGAGTCACTGTGCCGGTTGGATCTCATCAATATCCAGACCACTCCACCAGCCAAGGAGACGCCATGACCCTGCTACGAGTGTTCTCAGAGAATGGCGAGGCTCTTTCCAGCCACATCGACACCGCCGAGATCACGGCGGAGTTGAAGGAGCTGAACGTCGGTTTCGAGCGCTGGACGGCCACCGCCGAACTGTCCGCCAACGCCGACCAGGAGGAAGTCCTGGCGGCGTACCGCGACGACGTCGACCGGATCTCCGCCGAGGGCGGATACCAGCTCGTCGACGTGGTGCGACTGCGCCCCGACCCGGACAACGAGGAGTGGGTCGCGACGGCCAGAGCCGCTCGCCAGAAGTTCCTCAACGAGCACACCCACGACGAGGACGAAGTTCGCTTCTTCGTCGAAGGGCGCGGATGCTTCTATTTGCACCTCGGTGACAAGGTCTACGCCGTCGTCTGCGAGACCGGAGATCTGCTCAGTGTTCCGCAGGGCACGACTCACTGGTTCGACATGGGCGCCACGCCGAGCTTCTGCGCCATCAGGTTCTTCCAGGAGGAGGACGGTTGGGTCGGGAACTTCACCGGCAACGACATCGCCACTCGAATCCCCTACCTCGACGAGCTGCTGGCCACGGCCTAGATGATCGCGGCGATCGTTCTGGACATTGAAGGAACCACGAGTTCTCTGTCCCACGTTCGCGACCACTTCTTTCCGTACTCGCGACAGCGCGTCTCTGAATGGCTCCGCAGGTCAGACGAGGACATCTCGCGCATCGTGGAGGAAGTGCGCGCAGCCGTCGACCGTCCGGCCGCGAGCCTCGACGAGGTGGCGGCCGTGCTGCGCGAGTGGATCGACGCGGACCTCAAGACAGCGCCGCTGAAGAGCCTGCAGGGCCTGATCTGGAGAGCGGGCTTCGCGACCGGGGAACTGGTCTCACACGTCTACGAGGACGTGCCCGCGGCGCTGCGCGCGTGGCGCGCCGACGGGGTCGACCTGCATGTGTTCTCCTCGGGATCCGTGCTGGCCCAACAACTGTGGTTCCGGCACACCCAGCACGGCGATCTGTCGGAGCTGCTCAGCGGTCACTTCGACACCGTCAACGCCGGTCCGAAACGGGAACCCGGGTCGTACGCGGCAATCGGCGCGGCGATCGACGTCCCCGCGGATCGGATTCTGTTCCTCTCCGACACGGCGGCCGAACTCGACGCCGCCCGTATGGCCGGATGGCGTGCCGTCCAGGTGATCCGGCCCGACGACGGCACGCAGCCCGCCGCCGGCCACCCATCCGTCGCCGCGCTTGACGATGTGCGACTGGACGACATCCTCCCTACCCCACACCCAGGGGGCCTGAAATGAATGATCCGGTGCTGGCCACCCGGTTGCGCGACTTCGGCGTGACCGTGTTCGCGGAAATGACGGCGCTCGCCAAACAGACCGGCGCGCTCAACCTCGGTCAGGGCTTCCCCGACAGCAGCGGGCCGCCCGCGGTGCTGGAAGCCGCGAGGCAGGCGATCGCCGACGGTGTCAACCAGTATCCCCCCGGCAGCGGCCTGCCCCAGTTGCGCAACGCCGTGGCCGAGCAGCGCGACCGGGAGTACGGCACCGCCTACGACCCCGAGACCGAGGTGCTGGTGACCTTCGGAGCCACCGAGGCCATCGCCGCAAGCCTGCTCGCCTTCTGCGAGCCCGGCGACGAGGTGGCCGTGTTCGAGCCGTACTACGACTCCTACGCCGCGGGCATCGCCATGGCCGGCGCCCAGCGCCGCGCCGTCAAGCTGACACCGACGCCGACCGGGTTCGTCTTCGACCCCGACGAGCTACGGCGCGCGATCACCTCACGGACCCGGGTGCTCCTGCTCAACAGTCCGCACAACCCCACGGGGAAGGTCTTCGACCGACGCGAGCTGGAGCTGATCGCCTCGCTGTGCCAGCAGCACGACCTGATCGCGGTCACCGACGAGGTGTACGAGTACCTGACCTACGACGACTTCGCGCACCACACGATCGCGAGTCTGCCAGGGATGCGGGAGCGCACCGTCGCCATCTCCTCGGGGGGCAAGACCTACAGTGTCACCGGGTGGAAGGTCGGCTGGCTGTGCGCGCCGAAGCACCTGGTGGACGCGGTGCGCACGGTCAAGCAGTACCTCACCTTCGCCGGCGGCGGGCCGTTCCAGCTCGCGATCTGCGAGGGGCTCGCCAACCAGCGGGAGTGGGTGGAGCAGCTGCGGTTGAGCCTGCAGACCCGTCGTGACCGGCTCTCCGGCGAGCTGACGGCGGCCGGCGTGGAGGTCTATCCGGCGCAGGGGACGTACTTCCTACAGATCGACGTGCGGCCGTTCGGGTACGACGACACCGACCGCTTCTGCCGAGAGCTGCCGCTGCACGCCGGGGTGGTCGCGGTGCCCAGCACCGCATTCTACGACTCCAAGGAGACCGCCCGCACGCTTGCCAGACTCGCGTTCTGCAAGTCCGAGGAGGTGCTCGCCGAGGCCGCAGAACGGCTCGTGACATTCGCCAAGCGCGGCTGACCCGCTGGCTGCGCCCACCGGCGCCGCGAGCGATCGTCGGCGCTAGTCCACCGACCGCGCCTGTGTCACTGCCGCTGCGTGTTCATCACCGCCTCGCCGGGCTCAGTCGCCGCTGAGCACGAAGCCGTCCGCGCGCCACCGCAACTGGTCCGCGGGGCGGCTGTCCTCGAACACCACCCGATCCGGAGTGCTGACCCGCACCGCGTCCAGGTACACGCCGCGCCCCAGGTAGCGGGTGTCCGTGACGTACCGCCAGCGTAGGTTTGTGGTTCCGGCGGGCAGGGCGGCGGTCGCGTGATGCCATTGCCGGCCCTGGTAGCCAGAGACCGTGCCGTCGGAGTCCCGCACCACGTCGCCGGCCCGCAACGTCATCGGCAGGCGATCCCAGGTCGCGCCGCCGTCCGCGCTGGCTTCGAGTGTCGCGGTGTCGTATCCCGCCTCTGTGTCCCACCAGTAGGCGAACTCCAGCGTGCTCGGCCCGTCGTGGCGCGGCAGCGCCAGGGTCAGCTTCGCGACCTGCCCGTTGGACATGCCCGAGAACCACGCGTCGCGCCCTTCGGCAGGACGCACCGGCGTCGCCCGGGCGAGATGGCCGGCTGCCGCGCGGCGGGCCGGGCCGGGGTCCGACCAGGACCGGTGCGGATGGACCCGGTTGGTCATCAGGATCGCGAAACTGCCCGCGACCGGGTCCAACACCAGCGACGTCCCGGTGTATCCGGTGTGCCCAGCGGTGTGCGGTGTGGCCATGGCGCCCATGAAGGAGTGCTTGTAGATGTCAAACCCGAGACCGCGCTCGGTCCCCCGCCCCAGGGCCGCGTTCCAGTTGGTCAGCATCGCCCGGACGCTCTCCGGCCGCAGGATCCGCACGTCGCCGTGCCGCCCGCCGTTCAGCAGCGTCTGGGCGAAGACCGCCAGGTCGTACGCCGTGCCGAACAGCCCGGCGTGCCCGGCGGCGCCGCCGAGCAGCCAGGACGTGCGGTCGTGCACTTCACCCCAGACCAGGCCGCGCCCGCCCTCCTGCCACTCGGTCGCCGCAATCCGGTGACGCAGCGACGTGGGCGGGTTGTGCATGGTGTCACGCAGGCCGAGCGGCTCGCTGACGCCGTCCCGCACCAACTGGTCCAGCGGAGCGCCAGCGACCCGTTCCAGGACCTTCCCGACGACGATCATGCTCAGGTCGGAGTAGATGTACCGGGCACCTGGCTTCTCCCGGAGCGAGACCGCGTACACCGCGGCGAGCCGCTCCTCGATCGTCGGATACGGGTTCAGGTTCAGCCCTGGCGGCAGACCAGCGGTGTGGGTGAGCACGTGCCGCAGAGTCACGCCGCTCTTGCCGTTCTGCGCGAACTCGGGGATGTACCCGGCCACCGGGGCGTCCAGGTCGATCCGGCCCGCCTCGACCTGCTGCATCGCGACGACCGCAGTGAACAGCTTGGAGATGGAGGCGAAGTCGAAGATCGTGTCCTTCCGCATCGGGATCTGCTGCTCCGGCGGAAGCTCCGCGCCCTGGCTGCTGCCGTACCGCACCGCGTGACCCGCCGCGTCATGCTCCACGATCAGGCCGCGATGGCCGATGAGGGCTACCGCGCCCGGGTACAGCGGCCGCTGCCGCCCCGGCGCCGGCGTCAGGCCGGCCCGCACGCTCGGCATGATCCGGGCCACGTGCTCGGCGACCAGGCCGGCCTGCTGCGGGCTGCCGTCCCGTAACGTCCTGCCGGCGTGGGGCGGTTCCTCCGAGTCATTCGCCTGCGCCGGCATGCCCGCCAGCGACACGCCCAGCAGCGCGGCGACCGTCATCGCCGCCGCCTTCACACCGCTACGCACCGCTGATCACCACCACGTCCGCGACCACTGGCAGGTGGTCGGAGGCGAGCGTCGCGCGGGCTGCCGCCGACCGCACCTCGATCCACGGCGAGACCGTCACGTAGTCGATGCGCTTGACCGGATCCGCCGCCGGGTAGGTCAGTCCGCCTTCGGCGGCGCCCCAGGCGTCGACCACGTCCTCCCACAGTGGCGCCAGCTCAGCCGCGCCGGGCTCGGCGTTGAAGTCGCCGAGCAGCACCTGCTGCCGGCCCCGGTCCTCGGCCATGACCTGGCGCATGTCGGCGACCTGGAGCTCGCGCACGTACGGGTCGGCCCGGTAGTCCAGGTGGGTGCCGTACGCGTGCACGAGCGCGCCCCGCACGTTGACCACGATCTCGGGGAAACCCGGCGCGGGCTGGGGCGTCGGGTCCGGCGTCTGCGTGGACAGCCGGGCGATGTCGTGGTTCTCCGCGTGGACGATCGGATACCGCGACAGCATCGCGATCCCGAACTCCCGGCGCGGCGCTTCGGCCGAGGGCGGGTCGAGGCTGTAGATGTGGCCGAAGAACACGCTCATGTCGAGGGCGTCGGCCAGCTCCGTCGCCAGGTCGCGCCACTGGCTGCGGCCGCTCCAGTTCACGTCGACCTCCTGCAGCGCGAGGATGTCGGCGTCGATCTCACGGAGGGCGGCGACCTGGCGGTCGAGGTCGAACCGGCGGTCCATCCCCGCGCCGGCCTGGATGTTGTACGTCGCGACCCGCAGCGCCACCTGACGCCCTTCGTCGACGTCCGCGGCGTTGGCGGGCAGGGCGAGAGCCGAGGCCGCCAACGCGGCGGTCAGGGCGATGGCGCTGAGGAGGCGGGCTGGTAGAGACACGATCCGTCTCACGAGGGACTCCATCAGGGTCGGGGGCGGGCAGCGGGGGTAGGGCCGCCAAGGTCGTGGTCGGGGGCTGACGGGGGCGGGCGGGGCCACCGCCACAGGGTTGAGGGTGGGCAGCCGCCGCTCCGGGGGAGGAGACGGCGGCTGCCCTACCGGGGGTGTGTCAGTAGCTCAGGCCGTGCCCGTACGGGTACAGCGGCGTGTCCGGGTCGCCCGCGACCGGGATCGTGACCGGCAGCTTGCCGCTCGGCGACACCTCGCCGAAGATCACCTTCACCGCGGTCTCAAGGCCAATCGCCGTGTACGAGTACGTCGCGAGGTAGGTCTCCGCCTCGGTGAAGTAGGCGATGTCGTACGGGTCGCGCACGCCGAGCACGATGACCGGCGTGCCGGTCGCGACGAGTTGCTTGACCAGTGTGCGTTGCCGGGCGTTGCCCGCGCCCCAGGCGTTCATCGAGGTCACCACGACGAGATCGCTGGCCTCCGCCTTCGCGACGGCGTTGCTGATCGCCGTGTCACTGGGACTGGCGCCGGTGGAGTAGACGTCCGCGGCGGCGCCGCGGTCGGCGAAGTGGTCGCCGATCGTCCTGGTGGTGGCCACGCCCCAGCCGGTGACCAGGACGTTCCGCGACCCCTGGTCCAGCGGCAGCAGCCCGGCGTCGTTGGCGATCAGCGTCGTGGTCCGCTCAGTGACCTGCTCGGCCACCGCCAGGTGCTGCGGCGTGCCGACGATCGAGTCGATCTTGCTCGGGTCCGCGTACGGGTCGCGAGCCAGGCCGCGGTAGAACTTCAACCGCAGGATCCGGGCGACGGATTTCTCGATCCGACGCTCGGTCAGCTCGCCGTCGCGCACCGCGTTGAGCACCGCGTTGTAGGCCACGTCGATGTTCGGCGGCATCAGCAGCATGTCGACGCCGGCCTGGAGCGCGAGCACCGGGACCCGGTCATCGCCGTACTTCTCTCGCACCCCGGCCATGCCGAGCGAGTCGGTGACGACCACGCCGTCGTACCCCATCTCATTCCGCAGCAGACCGGTCATGATCGGCCGGGACAGCGTGGCGGGGTCGCCGGACGGGTCCAGCGCCGGCACCTGGATGTGCGCGGTCATGATGGCGTCGATCCCGGCGGCGGCGGCGGCCCGGAACGGCGGCGCGTCCAGCCGCTCCCACTCCTCGCGGGTGTGGTTGATGACCGGGAAGCCGAAGTGGCTGTCCACGTCGGTGTCGCCGTGTCCGGGGAAGTGTTTGGCGGTGGCGGACACCCCGTCGCGCTGCTGGTAGCCGCGGGTCTGCGCGGCGGTGAGAGCGGCGGCCAGGGTCGGGTCCTCGCCGAACGACCGCACCCCGATGACCGGGTTGAGCGCGTTGACGTTCACGTCCGCGACCGGCGCGAAGTTCTGGTTGATGCCCAGCGCCCGGAGCTCCTGGCCGGTGATGCGGGCCGCTGTCTGAGCGTCCTGTGTGCTGCGGCCGGCGCCGAGTGCCATGTTGCCGGGGAACTGCGTGGCGGGCGCGCCGACCCGCACCACGATGCCCTGCTCCTGGTCGGTGGAGATCAGCAGCGGGAGGCCAGATGGCTGGTCCATCGCGACGCGTTGCACCCCATTGGACAGGCCGGCGATCTGGTGGGGGTTGTTGACGTTGTTCGACCAGGCGAAGTAGATCATTCCGCCGAGGTGGTACTTCTCGATCAGTTGCTGGGCGTTGTCGACCCCGTGGGCGCTCTGGTTCCGGGACACGTCGCCGGGCGCGTCGGTGTCGGCGGTTTCGCCGTAGGCGTACGTCATGAAGAGCTGGCCGACCTTCTCCTCCAGCGACATCCGCCCAAGTTTCTGGTCGATCCAGCCTTGCGCCAGATTGCCCTGACGCCAGTCGGGCGCCGCGGGCTGGTCGTCAGCCCGCTCGGCGACCTGGCTGGCGGCCGGCGTCGCGGTGCCGAGCAGCGCCAACGCGACGGCGACGACCACCAGCCTGGGTCCGCTGGCCCACGTCCTGAGACTTCGCATGTGCCGCAGCATGATTTTCCTCACCTGTCCTGCTCGCGCTTTCGGGCTGGAAGATGCGCTGCGACGCCGCCCCGACTAGGAAATTTACCTACAACGCCACATCACATGGTGAAACCAATCACCGTATGGGTGGGCATGTCAATAGGTCGGCGGCTATTCGAACGGATCAGCGCGCGAGGAGGGCTCTGGTCTGAGGCCAACGGCCCCACGCCACGACTCCGAGGAGAACGCCGAGGATCACCGGGGTGATGGCAAAGACCGGCGCGCCGAAAACCACCAGCTGCGTGAGAGTCGCCCCTGCCATGACGCCGACCAGGCCGAGCGCGGCCAGGCCGGCCAATCGGGGAATGACCAGGCCGATCGCGCCGGCGAACTCGAGCACGCCCACCAGGTGCCGGAACCACTGACCGGCGCCGATCTCGTCGAACATCTGCACCGCGGTCTGCTCGCCGACGAGCTTGGGGCCGGCCGCGGCGAGCAGGAAGAACGCCGCCAGCAGGCCCTGCAGCACCCAGAACGCGATGTTCGCGCCGCGTCCGCGGGCAGGGGGCGTGGGAGTCTGTTGGGTCGACATGTGAAAGTCCTTCCTGGTGAGCGTGGATGTCTGTGCAGACTGGCGCCGGGGCGGAAACTAATCGACCCCGCCCTGGGCAGTCGGCGCGGGACAAGGCACGATCGAGGACGCCATGACGCTCTTCGACCGACTGCCTCCCGCCCCCTCCCCCGACGCCCTGTACGACACGTTCGCCACCTGGGCCTCGGAGACGGGGCTGGACCTGTACCCGGCGCAGCAGGAGGCGCTGATCGAGATCGTCTCCGACTCGAACGTGATCCTGTCCACCCCGACCGGCTCCGGGAAGAGCCTGGTCGCCGCCGGCGCTCACTTCGCCGCGCTGGCGCAGGACAGGGTCAGCTTCTACACCGCCCCGATCAAGGCTCTGGTGTCGGAGAAGTTCTTCGCGCTGTGCGAGATGTTCGGCCCGGACAACGTCGGGATGCTGACCGGCGACTCCAGCGTCAACGCCGACGCGCCGATTATCTGCTGCACCGCCGAGATCCTCGCCAACATCGCCTTGCGGGACGGCGCCGACGCCGACGCCGGCCTCGTGGTGATGGACGAGTTTCACTTCTACGCCGAGCCGGATCGCGGCTGGGCGTGGCAGGTTCCGCTCCTGGAGCTGCCACGCGCCCAGTTCCTGCTGATGTCAGCCACGCTGGGCGACGTCAGCTTCTTCGAAAAGGACCTGACCCGGCGCACCGGCCGGCCCACCGCCGTCGTGACCTCGGCGCAGCGGCCGGTCCCGCTGACTTTCCGGTACGTCACCAAGCCGATCCACGACACCCTCGCCGAGTTGCTGGAGACGGACAGCGCGCCGGTCTACGTCGTCCACTTCACGCAGGCCGCCGCGCTGGAGCGGGCCCAGGCCCTGATGAGCGTCAACGTGTGCACCCGCGCCGAGAAGGACGCGATCGCCGCCGAGATCGGAGCCTTCCGCTTCGCGGCGGGGTTCGGCAAGACGCTCTCGCGGCTCGTGCGCCACGGCATCGGCGTGCACCACGCCGGCATGCTGCCCCGCTACCGCCGCCTGGTCGAGCGGCTCACCCAGGCCGGGTTGCTGAAGGTCGTCTGTGGCACCGACACCCTCGGCGTCGGGATCAACGTCCCGATCCGCACGGTCCTGTTCACGGCGCTGTCGAAGTACGACGGGGTTCGCACGCGGCACCTCAAGGCGCGGGAGTTCCACCAGATCGCCGGGCGCGCCGGGCGGGCCGGGTACGACACCGTCGGCACGGTGGTGGTGCAGGCGCCCGAGCACGTGGTGGAGAATGAGAAGTCCCTGGCCAAGGCCGGCGACGACCCCAAGAAGCGACGCAAGATCGTGCGCAAGAAGCCGCCGGAGGGGTTCGTCTCCTGGGGCAGGCCGACGTACGAGCGCCTCGTCGCCGCCGACCCGGAGCCGCTCACGTCGAGCTTCCAGGTCAGCCACGCGATGCTGCTGAACGTCATCGACCGGCCCGGCGACGCGTTCGCCGCGATGCGCCGGCTGCTGGAGGACAACCACTCCGACCGGCGGGCGCAACTGCGCATGACCCGTCACGCCATCGCGATCTACCGGGCGCTGCTCGCCGCCGGGGTCGTGGAGCGCATGCCGACGCCGGACGCGGCCGGCCGGCGGGTGCGGCTGACCATGGACCTGCAGCTCGACTTCGCGCTGAACCAGCCGCTGTCGCCGTTCGCGCTCGCCGCGATCGAGTTGCTCGACCCGGCCTCACCCAGCTATCCCCTGGACGTGCTCTCGGTGATCGAGGCCACGCTGGACGACCCGCGGCAGGTGCTCCACGCCCAACGGTTCAAAGCGAAAGGCGAGGCCGTGGCGGCCATGAAGGCCGAGGGCATCGAGTACGACGAGCGGATGGCCCTGCTGGAGGACGTCACCCACCCGAAACCCCTCGCCGAGCTGCTCGACGAGGCGTACCAGATGTACCGTCGCGGGCACCCCTGGGTCAGCGAGCACGAGCTGTCGCCCAAGTCCGTGGCCCGCGACCTGTACGAGCGAGCCATGACGTTCACCGAGTACGTCAGCTTCTACCAGCTCGCCCGCTCCGAAGGGCTGGTGCTGCGGTACCTGGCCGACGCGTACAAGGCGGTCCGGCAGACGGTGCCGGAGGAGGCGAAGACCGAGGAGCTGACCGACCTGATCGAGTGGCTCGGCGAGCTGGTGCGCCAGATCGACTCGAGCCTGCTCGACGAGTGGGAGCGGCTGCGCGACCCTTCGGCCACGGTGTCCGACGCCGCGGTTTCCGACGCCGCCCCTGCCGACGACAAGCCGCCCGCGGTCACCGCGAACCGGCGCGCGTTCCGGGTGCTGGTGCGCAACGCGCTGTTCCGCCGGGTCGAGTTGGCCGCGCTGCGCCGCTACCACGACCTCGCCGCCCTCGACGCCGACTCCGAATGGGACGCCGAGGCGTGGGAGACGGCGCTGGAGCCGTACTGGGAGCAGCACGACGCCATCGGGACCGGGCCGGACGCGCGGGGCCCGAAGCTGCTGCTCATCACCGAGGAGCCCGGCGAGTGGCGGGTGCGGCAGATCTTCGACGACCCGGACGGCGACCACGACTGGGGCATCAGCGCGTCGGTGGACCTGGCGGCCTCCGACGAGGCCGGCGAGGCCGTCTTCGAAATCACGGCCGTAGACCAACTCTGAGCGGCCGCCCCGCCCCTCAGGCTGAGCCAGAGACCAGCACCAGGGCAGCGGCTGCGAGGCCGAGGCCGACGATCTGGACCGGGCGCATCCGCTCCCGGTCGATCGTCAACGCCAACAGCACCGTGCTGACCGGATAGAGCGACGCGATCGGGGCCACGATCGACAGCGCGCCCTGCTGCGCCGCGAGCAGGTACAGCCCGTTCGCCGTGACGTCGAGGACCCCCGCGGCCACGATCCAGCGCCACGTGGCCCGGGACGGCCGCAGCGCGACGCTCATCGACGCGGCCACCACGACGCCGAGTGCCACCGAGGTCAGCCGGGCCGAGACCAGGGGCCACATCCCGGCGCCGGCTCCGGCCCGGTCCAGCGCGATGAAGAACACCCCGAACGCCACCCCGGCGACGATCGCCGACGCCAGCAGGCCGGGCGTCACCACGCCGCGCTCGCCGTCGGGGGCGAGGCTGACGAACGCGATCGCCAGCACCGCGCAGGCGACGCCGGCCAGCGCGAGCGCGTGCGGCCAGCGTTCCAGGGCGAGACCGACGATCAGCGGCACCAGGGCAGCGGTGACCGCGGTGGTCGGCGCCACCACGGCCATCGCGCCGCTGGACAGGCCGCGATACAGCAACACCAGACCGGCCAGACCCGCCGCGCCGGCGAGCGTGCCCCAGGCCAGGTCGACCAGACCGGGGGCCCCCGCGACGAGAAACGCCGCGGCGACGATCAGAGGGACGCTGATGAGTTGTGAGAGCACGGTGACCGTGACGGCGTGCGCCTTGCGCGTGGCGACGCCACCGCAGTAGTCGGCGGACCCGTACACGGCGGCGGAGACGGCGGCGAACAGCAGGGCGGTCACCGCTGAAACGTACGGTCATCGCGCCGCCCCTGACCAACCGATTTGACGCAGGTCACCCTCGCAGGGCGCGTGCTGCCAACGGGGCGCGCCGCCCGAGGGGTCAGGCGCTCTTCTCGCGGCGGGTTCGGTCTGACGCTGTCCGCTTCACGCCGCTGCGCACGATGGTGGGATTGACGTTCTCCAACACCACGTCGCGGTTGACGACCACGCGGACCACGTCGGGGCTGCTCGGCACCTCGTACATCACCGGGAGGAGCACCTCCTCCATGATGGCGCGCAGCCCGCGGGCGCCGGTGCCACGCAGGATGGCCTGGTCCGCGATCGACTCCAGAGCGTCTTCGGTGAACTCCAACTCCACCGAGTCGAGCTCGAAGAGTCGCTGGTACTGCTTGACCAGAGCGTTCCGCGGCTCGGTGAGGATCTGGATGAGGGCCTCTTTGTCGAGGTTGCGGACGCTGGTGATGACCGGCAGCCGGCCGACGAATTCGGGGATCATGCCGAACTTGAGCAGGTCCTCAGGCATCACGTCGGCGAAGATGTCGTCCGTCGTCATGTCTTCCTTGCTCCGCAGATGCGACCCGAAGCCGAGGCCCTGTTTGCCCACCCGCTGTTCGACGATCTTGTCAAGTCCGGCGAACGCGCCGCCGCACACGAACAGCACGTTGGTGGTGTCGATCTGGATGAACTCCTGGTGCGGATGCTTGCGCCCGCCCTGCGGGGGAACGCTCGCCGTGGTGCCCTCAAGAATCTTGAGCAGCGCCTGCTGCACGCCCTCGCCGGACACGTCCCTGGTGATGGACGGGTTCTCGCTCTTACGAGCGATCTTGTCCACCTCGTCGATGTAGATGATGCCGGTCTCGGCGCGCTTCACGTCGTAGTCCGCGGCCTGGATCAGCTTCAGCAGGATGTTCTCGACATCCTCGCCGACGTACCCGGCCTCGGTGAGCGCCGTGGCGTCCGCGATCGCGAACGGGACGTTGAGCAGACGCGCCAGGGTCTGCGCCAGGTGCGTCTTGCCGCAGCCCGTGGGACCGATCAGCAGGATGTTGGACTTGGCCAACTCCACCGCGTCCGAGGCGTTGGCCCTGGGGCCGCCGCCGTCCGCCTGGATCCGCTTGTAGTGGTTGTACACCGCGACGGAGAGCGACCGCTTCGCCGTGTCCTGACCGACCACGTACTGATCGAGGAACTCGCAGATCTCTTTCGGCTTGGGCAGCTCGTCCCACTTGACGTCGCCCGCGTCGGAGAGCTCTTCCTCGATGATCTCGTTGCAGAGGTCGATGCACTCGTCACAGATGTACACGCCAGGGCCGGCGATCAACTTCTTGACCTGCTTCTGCGATTTTCCACAGAAGGAGCACTTCAGTAGGTCGCCGCCGTCTCCGATCCGTGCCACCTACGCCACTCCTGCCTCGCCGGCCAGGCGCCCTGCGCCAGACTCTTGCGGTACGTTCCCTCGACGTTACATGGTCAGGGACCCGTTGCGGACCCTTGACGCCACGTATTCAGCGCTTCGCGCCGGCCGCTGCCGCCGGAGACTTCTTCCTGGTGCCGAGAACCTGGTCCACCAAGCCATAGTCCAGCGCTTCCTCGGCGGTGAGGATTTTATCCCGATCTATATCCTTGCGGACCTGCTCGACGGGCTGGCCCGAGTGCTCCGCGAGCATCTCCTCCAGCAGCGAGCGCATCCGCAGGATCTCCTTGGCCTGGATCTCGATGTCCGAGCTCTGACCGTACCCGCCTTCGGTCGCGGGCTGGTGGATGATGATCCGCGAGTTCGGCAGGGCCATCCGCTTGCTGGGCGCGCCGGCCGCCAGCAGCACCGCCGCGGCTGACGCCGCCTGGCCCACGCAGCTGGTCGCGATGTCAGGTCGCACGTATTGCATGGTGTCGTAAATCGCGGTCAGAGCGGTGAACGACCCGCCGGGCGAATTGATGTACATCGTGATGTCGCGGTCCGGGTCCATCGACTCCAGACAGATCAACTGGGCGATCACGTCGTTCGCCGACGCGTCGTCGATCTGCACCCCGAGGAAGATGATCCGCTCCTCGAACATCTTGTTGTACGGGTTCATCTCCTTGACCCCGTACGAGGTGCGCTCGACGAACGACGGCAGGATGTATCGGTTGTGCACGGGCGCCAGGCGCTCGGCGGCGGTTACGAACTGATCGCGCACGTTGCTCTCCTCGTCTGCTCTCACACGTCTCGGCTAGCCGCGGGTCCCGGCGCCGGCCGGCACCTGGTGGGCCCCGCTGATCACCCGGTCGATGAAGCCGTAATCCTTGGCCTCCTCGGCGGTGTACCAGCGGTCGCGGTCGGAGTCGATCTCGATCTGCGACACCGTCTGGCCGGTGTGGAAGGCGATGCGCTCCTGCATGGTGCGCTTGGTGTAGAGCATCTGCTCGGCCTGGATCGCCACGTCCGCGGCGGTGCCGCCGATGCCGCCGGACGGCTGATGCATCATGATCCGGCTGTGGGGCAGCGCGTACCGCTTGCCCTTGGCGCCGGCGCAGAGCAGGAACTGGCCCATCGATGCCGCGAGGCCCATCGCCACCGTCGCCACGTTGTTGCTGATGTACTGCATGGTGTCGTAGATCGCCATGCCGGAGTACACCGAGCCGCCCGGCGAGTTGACGTACAGGTAGATGTCCCGGTCCGGGTCCTCAGCGGCCAACACCAGCAGCTGCCCGCAGATCTGGTTGGCGATCTTGTCGTCCACCTCGCTGCCCAGGAAGATGATCCGCTCCTTGAGCAGCCGGTTGTAGATCAGGTCATCGAAGCCGAGACCGGAGTCCGCTGAGCGGCTCGACGGAGCCGAGGCCGGGGCGGCTGGCACGGCGGGTACGTGAAGCTCTGACATGGCAGCCCTTCGCGGTGTCTGTCGGATTGCGGCGGCGCCTGGAAGGCGTCGGGGTGGTGTACAGCCGACCCTAGCCGCTGGGCGAGGCGGTGACCTCTCCGATCGAGGCGTGTTCGCTCTCAGCGCATCGGCCAAGATCCGGGTCGGGCGAGGCTGGCGCTACTTGTCCCCGGCGCCCTCGGCCACGTCCGCCTCGACGGCCTCGTCCGGCGCCTGCCGCAGCGCCGACAGGTCCACCGCGTTGCCTGCCGTGTCGGTGATGGAGGCGCGGTCGACCACGATCGCCAGCGCCTTGCCCCGTCGCACGTCCGCCACGATCGCGCGGAGCTGGCCGCTGCGCTGCAGCTGGTCGGCGTATTCCTGCGGGGCCATCCCGGACTGCTGCGCCCGGGTGACGACCTCCTGGGTCAGCTCGGTGTCGTCGACGCCGACCTCCTCGGCGTCGGCGATCGCGTCCAGCAGGATCTGGGTGCGCACGTCCTCGGTCGCCGAGTCCGTCAGCTCGGAGGCGAACTCCTCCTCCGACTTGCCCGTCTCGGTGAAGTAGTCCTCCAGGGTGGAGCCGATCCGCTCCAACTGGTCGGCCATCGCCTGCCGCCGGTAGTCGACCTCCTCGGCGACGACGCCTTCCGGCGCCGGCACCTCGGTCGCCTCGCGCAGCGCCTCCAGCACCTTGTCCCGCGCCTGGTACGCCTGCTGTGCCCGCTTCATCTGCTCGACCCGCGTGCGCACGTCCTCACGCAACTCGTCCAGCGTGTCGAACTCGCTGGCCAGCTGCGCGAAGTCCTCGTTCAGCTCGGGCAGCTCACGCTCCCGGACGGTCTTGACGGCGACGCTGACGTCGGCGTCCTGGCCGGCGTAGTCGCCGCCGACGAGCTGCGTGACGAAGGTCTTCGACTCCCCCGCCGACATGCCGACGAGAGCCTCGTCCAAGCCGTCGAGCAGCTTCTTCGATCCGACCTCGTGGGACACGCCGCTGGCCGAGCCGCCCGGCACCTCTTCGCCGTTGACCGACGCGACCAGGTCGATCTGCACGAAGTCGCCGTCCTGCGCCGGGCGCTCCACGCCTTTCAGCGTCGCGAACCGGTCCCGCAGGCTGCCGACCTGCTCGTCGACCTCCTCGTCGGGCACGCTCAACTCGTCCACCGTGGCGGACAGGCCGGTCAGGTCCGGCAGCGTGATCTCCGGCCGGATGTCCACCTCCGCGGTGAACGCGAACTCGTCTGCCTCGTCCAACTTGGTGATCTCGACGCTGGGCGGGCCGAGCACCTTCACCTCGTGCTCACGCACCGCCGCTAGGTAGTGCTGCGGAATCGCCTCGCGCGCCGCCTCCTCCAGCACCGCCGGGCGGCCGATCCGCTGGTCGATCAGTCGCTGCGGCACCTTGCCGGGCCGGAACCCCGGCACCCGCACCTGCTCTCCGATGGTCCGGTACGCCTGGCGGAGGTGCTCATCAAGATCAGCGAACGGCACCTCGACCGACAGCCGGACCCGAGTCGGGCTCAACGTCTCCACGGTGCTCTTCACGGGCGTACTCCTTGCTGGACTGTCGGCTTTTTGGATGGTCAGGGACCCGTGGTGGGCCCCTGACCCGCGATCTGACCGGTCGGGGTGGCGGGATTTGAACCCACGGCCCCTCGCTCCCAAAGCGAGTGCGCTACCAAACTGCGCCACACCCCGGGCTTGGGCAAGTCTAGGCGGTCGCGGCGCGCGCGTGGCAGCCGGTGCTCGATCATCGGGACCGGGCCGCTACCCTGGATAGGCCGTCGGGCTGCCGACGGCGCGCGGGCGTAGCTCAATGGTAGAGCCCTAGCCTTCCAAGCTAGTGGTGCGGGTTCGATCCCCGTCGCCCGCTCCCAGAGCTCAGGCCCAGGTCAGGGACATCATCCCCAGCCTGAGCCTTTCTCATCCGTCAGCCTATTTGATCTTGCATGCCATTAGCGTGCCATTAGGCCGAGTCGGCGTCGTCCTCGTCTTGGTCCTCAGACTCGCGTGCCTTTGCCGACTTGATGATGTGGCCCATGCGGTGCATCAGCCCCCGAGTGCTCGCGCCTGTCGCCGCCGCCAGAGTGTTGCCGGTATGAAGCCGAACCCCG
>WHSM01000548.1 GCA_009380105.1 Micromonosporaceae bacterium | reverse complement strand
CTAGAGGCCGAAGTTTGCGCTGTGCAGCCGCTCGGTGATCTTCTCGGGGCCCTGCAGCTCCACATCGGCGATCTGCTGGCGGCCGGAGCAGAAGAGGATCAACTCCGCGGGATTGCCGGTGATGCGGACCTGGGCCTCGCCGCCGCGGCCGGTCTGCTGCTCGCCATGCCCGAGCGCGCTCAAGGTCACCGTGGCCGGCGTCCTGCGCAGCATCGCCTTCAGCAGGCTGAGCCGTCGCCACAGCATCCGCTGTTCCTCCGCCGGCAGCTCGCGCGGCTTCCAGTCCGGCCGGGCCCGGCGCACGTCCTCATGATGGATGAAGAACTCCATGAGGTTGGCCGACTCGTGCACCAGCGGATTGCTGATCGGGCTCCACCACGGCGGCTCGGCCACCATGGCCACCAGCTCGGCGTAGCTGTGGGACTTCAGCGCCTCGCGGCGCACCGACTCGGTCCAGCCCGAGAACGCGGAGATCAGCAGGCCAGGGCCGCTGTCGGGGCGGCGGTCCCGCACCGCCAGGTGAGCGGCGAGGTCGGCGGCGGTCCAGTCGCCGCAGAGCGTCGGGGCGTCGGGGCCGAGGTCGGCGAGCAGCGCGGCCAGGTCGGCGCGCTCTCGCTGCGCATACGCGGTCATGCCGGACATCCTGCCAGGGCCGCTGTGACGACGCGTTGGTGAGACCCTTCTCATGGGCGTTGTCCGGCTCGTCTGGTAGACAGTCGGTAAGGACCGAAAGCGATTTCGTGCCTGCTGTCTACGAGAGGGGAGCCCGGTGGTTCCGCGAGGCGTGATCGGCAAAGGGCTGCGCGTCCTGGGCCACGCTATCCGGCAGGAGCCGTTGGTCTTCACGATCGGGGTGGCGGGCAGCGCGCTGTTCGGGCTGATGACCGTCGTCTCGGCATACGTGATCGGCGCCGTGGTCGGCTCTGTCGTGCTCCCGGCCGTCGACAGCGGCGCTGTCGGCGTCGCCGCGCTCGCCGCCGGAGCCGCCGCGGTGTTCGGAGTGAGCGTGCTGCGGGTGTTCGGGATCCTGGGCCGCCGGCTCGCCGCCGGCGCGATGCAGTTCCGGCTCCAGGCCACGTACCGACGCCGCGTCACCCGCCGTTATCTGCGACTGCCGCTCGCCTGGCACCAGAAGCACCAGACCGGCACGCTGCTGTCCAACGCGAACGCCGACGTCGAGGCGACCTGGTACCCGATCGCCCCGCTGCCGTTCGCCGTCGGCACCCTGGTGATGCTGGTCGGCGCCATGACGGCGCTCTTCCTCACCGACTGGGCGCTCGCTCTGGTCGGCGTGGCGGTGTTCCCCGCCGTGTTCGCGGTCAACGTGGCGTACTCACGCCGGATGTCGCCCCGCGCCACCCGGGCGCAGCAGTTGCGCGCCGAGGTGAGCGCGATCGCCCACGAGAGCTTCGACGGCGCGCTGATCGTCAAGACCATGGGCCGGGAGGCGGCCGAGACCACGCGGTTCGAGGCCAAGGCGCGGGAGCTGCGTGACGGCCTGGTGGCGATGGGCCGGGTGCGCGGCCTGTTCGACCCCGCGATGGACGCGCTGCCGAACCTCGGCACCCTCGCCGTGCTGGTGGTCGGCTCCTTCCGGCTGGCCTCCGGCGCCATCAGCGTGGCCGAGCTGGTGAGCGTGGCGTTCCTGTTCACCGTCATGGGCTTCCCCGTGCGCGCGATCGGCTGGGTGCTCGGCGAGCTGCCGCGCAGCGTGGTCGGGTGGGAACGTGTCGACGCCGTGCTGCGGGCTGTCGGCGACATGGCGTACGGCACGGAGCGGCTCGACGGCGCTGGGCGGCCCGCGACGCTGGAGTTCGACCAGGTCTCCTACAGCTACCCTTCCGCCGAACCCGACGAAGAGCCGCCGACGGTCCTGCGGGACGTGACGCTGCGCGTGCCGCCCGGCCGCACCGTGGCGCTGGTCGGACCCACCGGCTCCGGCAAATCCACCATCGCGACCCTCGCGGCCCGGCTCGTCGACCCCGACTCCGGCGCGGTGCGGATCGACGGCGTCGACGCCCGGGAGCTCAGCGCCGAGTCGCTTGCCGCGACAGCGGCGCTGGTGCCGCAGACGCCGTTCGTCTTCGACGACTCCGTGCGCGAGAACATCACGCTGAGCCGTCACCTCGACGGCACGGGCGACGGCGCCGCGGTGGACGAGCGGGTCTGGCAGGCGCTGCGGCTGGCGCAGGCCGACGGGTTCGTCGCCGGCCTGCCCGAAGGGCTCGACACCGAAGTGGGAGAACGCGGCGCCACCCTCTCCGGCGGGCAGCGGCAGCGGCTCACCCTGGCGCGGGCGCTCGCCGGCCGGCCCAGGCTGCTCGTGCTCGACGATGCCACCAGCGCCGTCGACCCGCGGGTCGAGGCCGCGATCCT
>WHSM01000308.1 GCA_009380105.1 Micromonosporaceae bacterium | reverse complement strand
GCGGCGCCGTGGGTGGCGGAGACGGTGTCAGAGGCGGAACCCGCGCCGACGCCCACGAGTTCGCGGGCGGGCTGCGCAGCCGCGTCGCCGACCCTGCCGCGGGCGCCGAAGGCGTACTCGATGGCGTACCCGAGCATCGCCAGCGCGTAGCTGAGCACTGTGACGGTCAGCAGTGTGTCGGACAGGCTGGCCATCCCGGGGTCCATCGGCATGGTCTACTCACGCTCCTTTGGCCGAGTCGCTGCGGTCTCCGGTGTCGCCTCGGTCTCCGGTGTCGCCTCGGTCCCCTGTGTGGCCTCGGTCTCCGGTCTCGCCTCGGGCGGGCACGTGGAGACCAGCTTGTCGAATTCGGCGTCGAAGCCGGCGTACTCGGCCCGAGCCAGCCCCCCCGCCTCCACGATTGTGCGCTTGTGGCCAGCCTCACCGGCAGCCGGGGTTGGGGCCGGGGTCAGCCGGAACCAGACCCGGCGTCGCCGTACCGTCAAAGAAGCCAGCAGACCGACGAGCAGCAGCGTCGCCGCGACCAGCACCACCGGCGCGCCCGGGTCGTGTCGCACCTGCAGGGTGATCCACTGCCGGGTGCCGAGGAACTCGACCTTCGTGCCGTCGTCCAACGTCCAGGACTCGCCGGGCCGCAGCAGCTTCGGCTGCCCGCCGATCAGCTTCAGGCGGCCCTGGTCGATCTGCCGCTGGTCGAGGGAGTAGACCGAGCGCGGGATGCCGGCGTCCAACCCCAGATCTCCGCGGTACGCGAAGAGCACCAGCCCCGGATCCTTCTCGGTCGGGAACGCCGACTGCCCGGACTTGGGATCCTCGGGCAGCGTCGGCAGGTAGCGGCCCTGCAGCCCAATCTGCTGGTCGGGGTCGCGCTCCCCGGTCTTCGGGTTGATGTTGGCGTCGGGGAACGCCACGGCGCCTTCGCTGGTCAGCAGGGTGTCGATCGGCAGGAACGGCGCGACGGAGGTCTGGGCGTGGCCGTACCGGTCGGTGTAGCGGATCACCGGCGCGTGCCCGTGGCCGACGAGGTAGACGTTGCCGCCGTCGAGGCGCAGCGGCCCGTTCACCTCCAGCCGGTAGCCCTTCGGCGCGGATTCTCCGACTGTGTAGCGCACGTCGGCGGCGAAGCGCTCGGCCTGGCCGTTGTCCAGGTAGCGGCCGTCGAAGTCCTTGAGCTCCATGCACAGCGGCGGCAGGTCGGAGGCGTCGGCGGCCGAGCCCAGCGCGTAGTCGTCGTACTGCTGCAGCGAGCTGCAGAACGCCTGGTCCGGGCCGGCCACGAGCAGCCGGTTGCCGTGCCAGCCGTAGGCCGCGCCGAGCGCCACCCCGATCAGGATCGCGAGCAGCGAGAAGTGGAAGAGCAGGTTCCCGGTCTCCCGCAGGAAGCCCTTCTCGGCGCTCACGGTCCGCGCTTCGCCGGCGCTTCTGACAGCGGTACGCCAGCGGCGCCGCCGCAACTCCGCGGCGATCCGCTCGGCGGCCCGGGCCGGGTCGGCGTCCAACGGCCGGGGCGCCGCGTGCTTCGGTAGCCGCTCCAGGCGGCGCGGCGCGTCCGGGGGCTGGCGCAGCATCGCGCGGACGTGCATCCGCATCCGGGGCACCAGGCAGCCGATCAGTGAGATGAACAGCAGGAGGTAGATCGCGCCGAACCAGGGCGAGGCGTAGACGTTGAACGCCCAGAGCTGGTCCAGGATCGGGGCGGCGTCGGGGTGCGCGGCGAAGTAGTCGCTCACCCCGGACCGGTCCAGGTTGCGCTGCGGGAACAGCGATCCCGGCACCGCCGCCAGCGCCAGCAGGAAGAGCAGGATCAGCGCGGTGCGCATGCTGGTGAGCTGCCGCCACCACCGCCGGAGTGTCGCGACGGGGCCGTAACCGCCGCCGCGTCGGGGCCCGGCGGCGCGGGAGGACAGCGGCGCCACCGGCTCCGGCGCGGTGGAGAGCTTCGTCGCGTCGGCCTCGGCGGCGCCCGGCTCGGCGCCAGCCTCAACGCCCGGCTCGACGGTGGTCATCAGATCCCCACCTCCCCCGGGCCGACCGTGGCACGCAGCCAGTTGATGAAGTCCAGCCACTCGCCGGTGACCAGGGCGAGGCCGAGCAGGATCAGCATGACGCCGCCGATGCGGGTGACCCACTGGCTGTGCCGGCGGATCGTCGCGAGCACTCCGAGCAGCCGCCGGAACCCGAGCCCGAACAGCAGGAACGGCAACCCCAGACCGAGGCTGTACGCGGTGGCGAGCACCGCTCCGCGCGTGGCGGAGCCTTCGACCGCGGCCAGCCCGAGCACCACGCCCAGGGTCGGCGACACGCAGGGAGTCCAGGACAGCGCGAACACGGCGCCCAGGATCGGCGCGCTCGCCAGGCCGGCTCTCGGCAGCCGCTGGAACCGCCACTCGCGTTGCATCCCGCCGATCAGCCCGAGAAAGCCCAGGCCCAGCAGGATGATGATCACGCCCGCGCCGATCTCGATGGCGCGCTGCTGCTCCAGCAGGACCCGGCCGAGGGTGCTCACTGTGACGCTGAGGATCAGGAACACCGCTGTGAATCCGGCGACGAACAGCGCCGAGCCGGCCAGCACGCGGCTGCGCGCGCGGCGTCTGGTGAGCAGAACGGTCGGCGCGCCGCCGATCCGCTCCGGCAGCCCGCCGTCCGCAGCGCCGGCGCCGAGAGGGTCGGAGCCCTGCCCGTCGGAGCTGAGGCTGTCGGAGCCCGGCCGGTCCGGCGCTGGCCCCGACACCGGCCGGCCCTGCGGGCCGACGCCGAGCGCGGCGTCGAGGTCGGAGCCGGCCAGCCCGGTCACGTACGACAGGTACGCCGGCGCCAGCGGCAACATGCACGGGGTGAGGAAGCTGAGCAGACCGGCGAGCGCGCTCACCCCGATGGCGACGAGCAGCGGGCCGGACTGGGCGATCTCAGCGAACACGCCTCACTCCTCCGCCGCGATCTTCGCCACCATGGGGTGCAGCTCGTCGTACAGCACGGCCTTGCGGAACACCGCCGCGACCCGGCCCTCGCGGTCGATCACGATCGTCGCGGGGATGGTGTTCGGCGGCACCTGGCGGAACTGGATCGCGGTCCGGCCGGGCGGGTCGTACAGACTGGGGTAGGCAATGCCGAAGCTGTCGTCGAAGGCGAGTGCCTTGTCCTTGTCGTCGCGAATGTTGACCCCGACGAACTCGACTCCGTCGGCCTTCGTCTTCGTGTGCACCTGCTGAAGTTCCGGGGCCTCCAGCCGGCACGGCGCGCACCAGGATGCCCAGAAGTTCAGCACCACGACCGTGCCGCGCAGCTTGCGGAGTTCGAAGCGTCCGCCGTCGAGCAGCTCGCCTTTCACCGCCGGCGCCGCGGTGCGGGAGTCGGCCGGGAACACCTGGGACGCGCCGTCGGCGGCGACGTACCGGTTGGGATTGGCGCCCTCGGGGGCGGAGCGCTCGGACGCGCACCCGGCGAGCAGGAGCGCGCCGGCCACAGCCGCGACAGCCACGCGGAACATCACGCCCCCCTGGCCCGCTTGGCGGCAGCGGACCGGGCGACCAGGTGCGCGGCCGGCTCGCTGTAGCCGACGCCGACGAGCCGGTCGCCGTCGAAGTGGAACGACGTGAGACTGGCCAGGTCGCACTGGCGCCACCGGGGATCGTGCCAGAGCCGCTTGCGCTCCATGTGGCGCCGCAGGGTCCAGATCGGCAGCTGGTGGGAGACGCAGAACGCCTCGCCGCCGGCGTCCCCCGCGGCGTCGCGGGCCGCGTGCAGGGCGGCGCGCATCCGGGCCGCGATCACCGGGTACGGCTCGCCCCACGACGGCAGGAACGGATTGCGCAGCACCCACCAGTTGCGCGGGTCGCGCAGCGCGCCGTCGCCCACGCCGACCTGTTTGCCTTCGAACCAGTTGACGCTCTCGATCAGGTTCTCGTCCGTGTGGACCGGGAGGCCGAACTGCTCGCCCACGGGCGCCGCTGTTTCCTGCGCGCGCTCCAGCGGACTGGCGACGACGTGCACGATGGGCCGGTCGGCGACGGCGGAGGCGGCGGCTTTCGCCATCGCCTGACCGAGGTCGGAGAGGTGGAAACCGGGCAGCCTGCCGTACAGGATGGCTTTCGGGTTGTGCACCTCGCCGTGGCGCAGCATGTGGACGACCGTCACAGTGGCTCCTCGCCACGGGCTCGGCGGGCCTTGTTCTCCCACCAGACCTCGCGGGCGTGCTGCTCCAGGGCGGCGCGGGCAGCTTCGGCGCTCTCGTGCACGGTCTTCGCGGCCGCGGCCTGGGCTGCGGTCTCGGCGGCGACCGGCAGCGCCGCGCCGATCCGCTCCATCGCCTCGTCGTCCAGCGCGGTGGAGACGAACCACGCCTCGTACGCGCTCGGCGGCAGGTAGACGCCCTGCGCGAGCATCTGGTGGAAGAACGCCGCGTACACCGCGGTGTCCTGCCGCTGCGCGCCGGCGAAGTCGACCACGTCCGCGTCGGTGAAGAAGACGCTGAACATGTTGCCGGCCAGCGAGACCCGGTGCGGCACGCCGACCTTGGTGAGCGCCTCGGTGGCCAGCAGCGAGATCGACTCGGCCGCGGCGCCGAGCTTCTGGTACGCCTCGTCGGTGCACAGCCGCAGCGTGGCGAGCCCGGCGGCGGTCGCGAGGGGATTCCCGGACAGCGTGCCGGCCTGGTATACGGGGCCGAGCGGGGCGAGTCGCGCCATGATCTCGGCGCGTCCACCGAACGCCGCGGCCGGCAGCCCGCCGCCCATGACCTTTCCGTACGTGAAGAGGTCCGCGTCGACGGGGTCGATGCCGGCCCAGCCGGCGGGGCCGACCCGGAACCCGGTCATCACCTCGTCCAGGATCAGCAGCGCGCCGTGGCGGTGCGCGATCTCGGCCAAGCGCTGGTTGAAGCCGTCCCGGGGCGCGATCACGCCCATGTTGCCGGGCGCGGCCTCGGTGATGATCGCCGCGATCTGGTCCGGGTTGGCGTCGAAGGCCGCCTCGACGCCCGCGATGTCGTGGTACGGGACCACGATCGTCTCACTGGCCGTGGACTCCGTGACGCCGGCCGAGTCCGGGGTGGCGTGCGTGGCGGCGCCGGAGCCGGCGGCGACGAGCAGCGAGTCCACGTGCCCGTGGTAGCAGCCGGCGAACTTGACGACCTTCGGGCGGCCGGTCCAGGCCCGGGCGAGACGCAGCGCGCTCATGGTGGCCTCGGTGCCGGAGTTGACCAGGCGCACGAGTTCGACAGGGGTGCGCGCGACGATCTCCTCGGCCAGCTCCACTTCGCCGGGCGTGGGCGCGCCGAAGCTGGTGCCGTGCGCCGCCGCGTGCTGCACCGCGGCGATGATCTCAGGGTGGGCGTGGCCGTGGATCAAGGGTCCCCAGGAGCAGACCAGATCGACGTACGAGCGGCCGTCGCTGTCGTGCAGACGCGCGCCTTCGCCGCGCGTCATGAAGCGGGGGTCGCCGCCGACGGCGCCGAATCCGCGGACAGGGGAGTTCACCCCGCCCGGCGTGACAGCGCGGGCGCGGCGGAAGAGCGCGGCGGAGCCGATCGGC
>WHSM01000489.1 GCA_009380105.1 Micromonosporaceae bacterium | reverse complement strand
CACGACACGGGCGCCGGCGCGGGACGCCAACTCGACCAGGCCGGCCGCCGGGTGCACCGTCAGTGAGGTGCCGATCGCCAGGAGCACGTCGCACATGAGGGCGGCCGACGCCGCGCGCTCCAGCACCGCCGCGTCCAAGGTCTGCCCGAACGAGATCGTGGCCGACTTGAGGATGCCACCGCAGCGCCGGCACGCGGGATCCGGCTCGCCGGCCGCCACCCGGTCCAGGGCCGCCCGCATCGTGCCGCGGTCGTCGCAGGAGAGGCACTGCACCTCGTACAAGGTGCCGTGGATCTCGATCACCAGCTCCGGGTCGGAGCCGGCGCGCTGGTGCAGCCCGTCGATGTTCTGGGTGACGATCGCGTGCAGCCGCCTGGCCCGCTCCAGGTCGACCAGCGCGCGGTGCGCGGCGTTGGGCGCGGCGTCCCACGCGGGGTGGTCGCGCCGGGAGAGCCAGGCGCGGCGGCGGACATCGGGATCGGAGACGTACGCGTCGAGGGTGACCAGCTTCGCCGCCTCCGGGTTCCGGGTCCAGACCCCTGCGGGCCCGCGGAAGTCCGGGATGCCGGAGTCGGTGGAGATCCCGGCGCCGGTCAGCACCGTGACCTTCTCTGCCGACGCGAGGTGCTCGCGCGCCCTTTCGAGCGCACCGTCGAGGGCGCCGTCGGGGGAGCCGTCGGGGCTGGGCTGCGCTGGGGGCATCCTCAAGTCGTACCACCTTTGGGAGCGGCGCCGGGCAGAGAGCAGCGCCCGGCAAGGGGCACTGCCGGGCGTGCAGGCCTGCGCCGCCCTCGAGGGTCTGCTGTCCCTCCGACCGCCGAGTTGGTCTCCGAGGTACACGATCAATCCGGCGACGAGCACGTTCGACACGAACGACGCAGTGATTTACCGCCAGTCCGGTGGTCACGCGCTGGTCGGCTCGTGGATTCTCATGTGATTCCGCAACGGTCTTCGTTGCGGGTCGATTAATCGCGGTGGGATGAATTCGGGGAGCCCGTCGCTGGCTATTCTCACCTGCCAGTCGCCTCGATGTATCACTCGGTGATGGTGTCCGCACAATAGGACACCATTGTCGAGATCAGACCTTCCTCCGTCGACCCAATGCGTGAGGTGGTGAGCTTCACACCAATGCGGATGCCGATCACAGCCCGGAAACGCGCATCCCTGGTCCCGGATTGTCAATGCGCGACGCTGTGCTGGGGTGAACAAGCGTGCCGCTCGGCCCAAATCCAGCGGGACGGAGTCGCTTCCCAGCACCGCGGGGATGATCTGGGCGTCGCAGGCGATCCGCCGCACCACTGCGGGAGACAGCCGCTCGCCCGTGTCCAGGGCGCCTGCGGAGACCTGGTCGCGGAGTTTGCCCAAGCCGATGGTCACCACCAGCTGCGGGACTTCGCCGCGCTGCGTCGGAAGGCGCCCGGCGGCCAGGGAGCGGCGGCACACCTCGTGCAGCGCGTCGAGGGCCCGCGCCCCCGGGCTCCGGCTGTCGGGCAGACCCGCATCCGACGGGCGAGGCTTGGCCAGCACGTCGATGGCGCGTCGGATCACGGCCGCTTCCTCGACCGGGGCACGCCCGCGGATCCACACCGTGCCGCGCCCGTCGTCAGTGAAGGTGAGCTCGCGGCGCAACCGGGCGCGTTTCTCCTCCTCAGCCAACCGGCGCGCCTCATCGGCGTCGGCAGCGTCCGGGTCGACCACCTGCAGGATCCGTTTCCCGAGCTTCGCCAACTGGGCGGCGTCGAACTGGCCCGCCCACTCGGTCAGCCGGGCTTCCGCGGACTCCCGCACACCGGGCCCGACATCGCAGGGCAGCTCCTCGACGGCGCCGGCGATCACCCGCGCGTGCGCGACGCCGAGCGCGCCCTCCTCCAGCGCCCGCCGGGTGATCTCCAGCTCGCGATCCAACGCGACGGCGAGCGCGGTCTGCTGCTTCGCCGCTGCCGGAGTCAGCCGCAACGTCTGCCGCAGCCACGCCGCTGTGGACGCCGCCCCGGAACGCTTCGCGATGTCCCGGCCGTGGGCCTCGGCGACCGCGGCCAGCCTCGCCGCCGCCAGCCGAGCCTCCAACGCCGACAGCTCGGCCAGCAACTCCGTGAGCTTGGTGTCGGAAGCCGACCATAATGGCGTACCAGAAAAGTCTTTCAAAGCATCCGACATGCGCGCGACGGCGACGGCGGCCGGATGGCCGCCGACTTCTGCCGCGCTGCGATTCATGCCCGCAATCTATCCAGGGGGTGTGACAATTTCCGGGCTGCCGGAGGCTGGTGACAAAGAAATTCCGGAAACTTTTTGGTACGGCTAAGCAGCGCGGCGGTCCACCGTGGTGCGGTCCACCGGAATGGGGCCAAGTGGCGCAACGGTCACCGGGTTGCCTCGCCGCCGGTCGAGTGCCGTTCTTTCACGTACCACCAACCGACGTGTCGCATGCCCGCCCGGATTCGCAGCACGGCGGCTCGCATTTGCGACTCGGGGTCAGGCACGGAGTCTGGCGGCCGGCCCGGCAGTGTCCCCCTGCCACGGTGCCCCGGGGAGACGAAGCGCCGCGCAGCCTGCCGAGCCGGCCTGTGGGAACCACTCTGGTTCCCGTCATCACCTGACGTCAGGGACATGTCTACAGGTTGCGATGTCGGCCGCCGATGCGGAAGAATTTGTTGTGAGACGCGCAACAACGTGTTGAAAAAGAACGGGGTATCAAGGTGAAAAAAGGAGCAGGCAAGACGGTCCAGGCGCGGCAGCTTGGGCGGCACCTGCGGAACATGCGCAAGGAGGCTGGTTTCACCATCGAAGAGGCGGCGGCGGAGCTGGGGATCAGCGGCCCCACGCTCTACCGGATCGAGGTCGGTGCGTCCGTGCCGCGTCCGCCGGACGTGCGGACACTGAGGTGATCTCAGCAAGATAGGTAGCCGTGCTCGAATTGGGTGAGCACGAGCGCGGCGTTCGCTATCGGGCCGATTTTGGTGGGGCAGGCGGT
>WHSM01000298.1 GCA_009380105.1 Micromonosporaceae bacterium | reverse complement strand
GGCCTGGGACAGCTCCGCCGAGGGCGCCGAGAGGCGTACCTCCAAAGTCGGCGCGCCCACGATGGACAGCGGGCCGGCCAACGGCGGGCTGGTCCACGCGCCGAATGTGCCGGTGGTGTCCGAGGGTGGGTTGTTCACCGCGTTGCCCTCCAACGCGGACGTCTCGGAGTACGACGTCGGCGCCCCGCCCGGCGCCGCGGCGAAGGACTGCTGACCTGCCGTCACCGCGTTCCGGGACGGCGTGAGGCCGTCGTTCCCCGACAGGTAGAACGGCACGGCCCGGCCGACCGGGTAGGCCTCGGCGGACGCGTACGCCTCGGCGACGTCGCCAGTGTCGTCGAACACCCAGTCCCGGAAGTAGGAGAACTCCGGCCCGGTCGGCGCCGACTCGTCGTCGCGCAGCCAGCGGTCGAACCAGTCGGCGATCCGCGCGCCGAGGTGGGAGTCGCGGACGTTGTCGGCCTGGAGGTCCAGCTCCGGCTTCTGCTGGCCGCCCGAGTGCCCGAAGGAGTGCCAGATCATCGACACCGGCGTGCCCTGGGCCTTCAGCGCCCGGTACGTGGCGGCCGCCTCCTGCAGGTTGAACAGGGTGTCCCTCTGGCCCTGCAGCAGCAGCGTGGGCGCGGTGATCTGGTCGAGGTACGACGCGACCGACGCGTGCCGGGCCAGCGCTGTCGTCTCGGGGCTCGGATAGCCGAGGGCCTCGAGCTGGGCTTTGGCCGCGCAGACCGGGTCATGGAAGTTCGGGCAGCCGGCCATGCGGCTCGGGTCGACCGTGACGCCCTGGACGCCGTTGACGATGCCCTGGCCGAAGAAGAGGCTGGTCCACTGCTTCTTGTGGACGCCGGGGACGCTGGGGCTCACGCCGCCGCCGAGGCCGCTGTTGTTCGGCGCCAGGGAGTAGGTCAGGTCGTTCCAGGTGACGAGCGGGACCAGCGCGTCGACCTTCTGACTCACGGCGGCGACGGCGTACTGGTTCTGCCCGCCGTACGAGCCGCCGACCATCCCGACGCGAGGGTCGCCGGGGGCGTCCAGTCGCACGAAGTCGATCGTCACCGGCTCGCCGGTCTCCTCGTCGGTCGCGGTCTTCGCGCCGGCGAGCACGTCGATCAGTTGGCTGCCGGCCTCGCCGTCCCAGTCCGGGTCGTCGAGGTAGATCTTGCAGCCGGAGCCGCCGAACCCGAGGCTCGAGTACGTCATCACCACGTACCCTTCGCGGGCGAAGCCCTCGCCGATCGCGACCTGGTCGGATCCGCGCTTGCTGCCCCCGAAGCCGTGCGTGGTGAGGATCGCCGGGGCAGGCGCGTCGCGAGTGGCGCTGGCGGGTCGGTAGAGGTCGGCGGTGACGCTGCACCGCGTGTCGTCATCAGGGCCGACCGTCACGTCGATCGTCAGCGGCGTCACCGTGACCCGGCTCGTCTCCGCGCTCGCCGAAGGAGCCGCGATCACCGCCGCGACCAGCGCCGCCGCGGTGGTCATCACCCGAAACATATTCAAACATCGGCCTGCACGCCCCGAACGTTGCACCAGGCGTCAGGCCCGCTCCGGGCGACGCGGGAAGCGAAGGTCGCTCGGATCGCGTCGGCGTGCTTGCCCGTACGAGCCGACGAGCGTGCGAGAGGCGGCTGTGCGGCCGTCGCCGTTGTCGTAACCGCATGCCGCCACGATCGTTGACGCCACCCCGGTGCGCTGGTAAAGCACTCGCCGCCCGCTGCGCCAGCACGTGACCAGGCCGCTGCGGCGCAGGATCGCCAGGTGCGAGCTGATCGTCGGCGGGGTCAGGCCGAGCGAGCGGGCCAGGTCGGTGGTCGACCGCGGCAGCCGGAGGCTGACGAGGATCTCGGCGCGAGTCCGGCCGAGCAGCGCGCCGAGCGCGTCCTCCTCCTCGGTGTCGCCATCGCCGTCCTGCCACAGCGCGCCGATGCCGCGCGCGCCGTACGTCAGGCTCGGCTCACCGGCCAGGCCGGACTCGACCCAGAGGTGCGGCCAGATGAACACGCACGGCACCAGCGTCAGGCCGCCGCCGTCGACGTCGCCCTCGGCGAGGCTGGCGACCCGGATCGCGTGCTCGGTCAGTTCGATCGACGGGTGCAGGTCATGCATCAGCTCCGCGATGCCGCCCTGGGCGAGCTTGCCGACGCGATAGGCGATGTCGGCGTCCAGGACCGCGCGCAGTTGCGGCCAGTACGGTGCGACGGCGACCCGCCAGTACTGAAAGAGCGCATCGGCCACCCGAGGCGGACCATCCGCGCCCAGGTCGACGAGCCGGCGCGCGGCGGCCGACGGGCCGACCCCGCGCCGGGCTTCCGCCAACTCGCTCACGAACTGCTCCAGCGGCCAGCCGGCGACGAGCTGGAGCTGCTGCTCGATCGTTGTCGTGGTGGCCGTCGCTCCGACGAACATGAACTCCGCGATGCATCCGCCGGGCGGGACGACCGCGCGGAGCAGCTCGCGGTCGACCCGACCGAGGTCCGAGCGGACGCGCTCGTACCAGCCCCGGTGCAGCGGGTGGATGGCGCCAGAGTTGATCATGTGGAGGCTCTTGGCAGTCTCCGCGAGCGGCGAATACGCAAACCGCATCCGCGCCAAGACCGCCGAGCTGAGCCGTAACCAGATCATCAGGCCAGAGTCTGGCACATGTTCTCGAGCGTGCCCTGGACCACGGTGAACTCCCTCGATCCGTCTGGGTGCTCGACGAGCACGTTGTGGCCCGACAGGACGTAGACCCCCGGCGACGGACTGCCGGCCTGGACGCCCGCGATGCCGTTGCCATGGAACACGAACTCGGTTCCGCCGTCTCCGTCGCGGGTCGCCCGCAGGGTGCCGGACCCGTCGCGCCGGGCCGACTCTCCGGTGTCGACGTTCGTGAACAGGACGCCCAGTGCGCCCCGGAACTCCTGCACCTTCGGGCTGCCGTCCGGGAACGTCTCGACGACCCGGGTGTACTCATGGTCGTACACGACCTCGCCGTGGAGCTCGAACGAGCAGGCGACCCCGGCGGGCACGGTGAACGACGGGGTCTGGAATGGCGTCCAGCCGGAGTTTCCGCCGGCCTCGGCCGAGGCCGCGGCCGAGGGGACCGCCGCCACCATCAGCGCCGCGCCGAGCGCGGCCAGTGCTTTGACGAATGTCTTCATGCCCACAGCGTGCGCGGATGGCCGGACCGCGCGCCACGATTAGATCTGCGTCTAATCTTCGAGCGAATCGCATCGTCAGAAGACGTTGACAGCGTTCGCGCTGGCTACGGCGCCGTCAGGTCAGGCCCTTGGGATGTCGAAGAGGTTGATCAGGCCGGCTGCGAAGCCGATGTCGCCTGCCAGTTTGAGCTTGCCGCTGAAGAACATCATCGTGGGGGAGCCGTTGCCCGACACGAGCTTGAGGAACTCCGGGCCGGTGAGGCTGATCGTCACCCGCGGCTCCTGGGTCGTCTCCTGGCTCACCGTGCACTGACCGCCGGAGAGGGCCGTCTGGTACAGGTCATGGCCGCCGCCGGGTTTGTCGAGGATCTTCCAGTGGATGGCGCCGCTGGTAGATTCCCCACCCTGGTACCGGGCGCCCATGCGGCCGAAGATCTCGTCCAGGACCTTGGCTCGCACGCCGGGGTCGCCCATGACTTCTCTGAGTTGGCTGTTGGAGGCGTTCTTGACCAGGTTGGCGAGGTCTTCCGGTCCGAGGCGGCTGAGGTCTGCCTCGCCGAGCTGCTCGTTGTCGCTGGACATGCGGTGTGCCCCCTTGCTCTCCGGAGAGCTGGCATCCTTCTTACTCCAAAGTAAGGTTACGCGCCGGTAGGATAGACTCGCAACCGTGACAGGGGCCAACGCGTCGAAGCGACTGCCGAGGGCGGTGCGGGAGCAGCAGATGCTCGACGCGGCCGCCAGGATCTTCTCGCGCCGCGGCTACCACGCGGCGGGCGTCGACGAGATCGCCGAGGCCGCTGGCATCTCCAAGCCGATGGTGTACCTCTACTTCGGCTCCAAGGAGGAGCTGTTCCTCGCGGTGGTCAGCCGGGAGTCCGAGCGGCTCAACGAGATGATCAGCCAGGCGGTGTCGGTCGGCCTGACACCGTACGAGCAGCTCCGGCGCGGCCTGGAGGCGTTCCTGACCTTCGTGGCAGAGCACCGCGACGGCTGGTCGGTGCTCTATCGGCGCGCCAGAGCCCAGGGCGAACCGTTCGCCAACGGCATCAACGCGATCCGGGACCGCACGATCCGGGTCGTGGCGGCGCTGCTGGAGCGGGCGGTCACCGAGGCCGGGGCCCCGATGCCGCCGCACCAGGAGCTGCTGGCCATGGCGCACGTGGTCGTGGGCGGCTGCGAGGCCATGGCGGACTGGGTCCTCGACCGGGAGGACGCCGACCCTCGCCTGGTCGCCCGGCGCACCATGGACCTGGCGTGGCTGGGGCTGTCCGGCCTCTTCCAGATCCCCAGCGACGCCGGGGCCGTCACACTGGAGCGACCGAGCCGGTCACGTACGTCCTGACGCCGTCTCGGTCATGCACCCCGATGGTCCAGCCGTCCCCGTCCCGGGTCGCGGCGAACCCGACTGTCGACGGCAACGTGATCGGTTTGCGGAACCGCACCTCGATCCGGTGCGCGTCCGGCAGCCGCCCCTCCAGCGACGACAGACAGCGGGCGAGGGTCCACATTCCGTGCGCGATGGGCTTCCGGAAGCCGGCGAGCCCCGCCGTCACGGGATGCAGGTGGATCGGGTTGTGGTCGCCAGAGACGGCAGCGTAGCGCCGGCCGATGTCGTCCGGGACCTGCCACAGCGCGCTCGGGCTCGCCGGCCGCGCCTCGGCGTCGCCCTTGGACCCTTCGCTCTTGGAGCCGCCGCCTTTCGACAAGTGCATGTAGAGGCTCTCCTCCTCCCACAGCAGCACGTCGCCGTCGTACGCCTCCGTCGCCATCGCGAACCGGGCGCCGCGCTCTGTGATCTCAAGGTCGCCCGGGTGCACCCGCAGCGTCAGCGACACCTCCGTGGGAACCGGGCGGTGCTGTGTGATCACGTTGCCGTGGTGCACCAGGCCCGGCAGCGGGAACGGGAACCCGGAGTCGGTCATCAGCCGCATGGCGAGCGGAAACCCGAGGATGTGCGGGTACGTGCCCGGAAGGTGCGCGGCCACCCGGAAGCCGCACACGCGCGCGTAGTCCGGGAGCTTGTCGTGGTCGGCGCGGACCCCGTCGAGCACCAGCTCGGTGTCGGGAAGCTCGCCGCCGCGTCGCGTCGGGGCGGTCAGGATCGCCTTGACCATGAGCGGGGTGAGACTGGGCGCCGAGCCGAGCTGTTCGGTGCGCATCGCCGACCTCCTGGTGTCCATGCTGGGCCCGGTGTCCATGCTGGGCCCGGTGTCCATGTCGGGCCTGGTGTCAGTGTCAGTGTGGTGCCTGGGGGCCACGGCGGGCCGTGCCTCAGGCGCCGAGCAGGCTCTGCCCGCAGACCCTGACCACGTTGCCGTTGACCCCGGCGGAGGCCGGGGCGGCGAGCCACGCGATCGTCTCGGCCACGTCGACCGGCAGGCCGCCCTGCGACATGCTGTTCATCAGCCTGCCCGCCTGGCGGATCGCGATCGGGATCTTGGCGGTCATCTTGGTCTCGATGAAGCCTGGCGCCACCGCGTTGATAGTGCCGTTCCGCTCCCGCATCGCGGGCGCGAGCGACACCACGCGACCCGCGACAGCCGCCTTGGAGGTGGCGTAGTTGGTCTGCCCGGCGTTGCCGGCGATGCCGCTGATCGAGGAGACGGACACGATCCGGCCGCCGTCG
>WHSM01000125.1 GCA_009380105.1 Micromonosporaceae bacterium | reverse complement strand
GCGGTCAGCAGAAGCAGCGGGGCAGCCAGCCCAGCGGGTTGACCGGGTTTCCGTTGAGGCGTACCTCGAAGTGCAGGTGGTTGCCGGTCGAGGCTCCGGTGGTGCCGACCCGGCCGATCACCTGTCCGCGGCTCACCCGCTGCCCGGACGAGACCAGGATGCGGGACTGGTGGGCGTAACACGTGGCGAGCCCTCGGCCGCGGCTGAGGCCGTGGTAGACGCACGTGTAGTTGCCGTACCCGCCGTTCCATCCGGCCCGGAACACCCGGCCGCTGTCGGCGGCGCGGATCGCCTGGCCGCCCGGGGCGGCGATGTCGACCCCGGCGTGCAGTTGCCAGACGTGGTAGTACGGATCCCATCGTCGCCCGAAGTCGCTGGACTTCCAGCCCTGCGCGGGCATCAGGAACCTGGCGCCGGAGTGGTGCCTGCCGCCGCCGGACGACTTGTCCTTATCTGCGAGCGCCCTGATCTCGGCCGCGATCCGCTCGCTCCGCCGCTGCAGGGCGCGGTACCGCTTGAGAGTCTTCTCGCGCTCTTCCTTCGCCACGCCCAGCGACTGCTTGCGCGTGCTGACGAGGGTCTTGACGTTGGCGGCGGCCCGTTCGGCGGAGTCGCGCGCCTGCTTGGCGGCGGCCAGCGCATCGTCGGCGAGCCGCTTGGCGCGGTCAGCCTGGCGCTTGGTGACGGTGGCGTCGTTCTCCTTCAACTTGGCCGCGTGGCGTAGCTTGATCACCTTGTCGAGGGCGGCGCGCTGCGAGGCGGCCACGTCGTCGAGGAAGGCCATCCGGTCGGCCAGGTCGGACGGTGTCTTGGCGTCGAGCACGGAGTCGAACGCGACCAGGTGGTTTCCTTTGTACGCGGCGGAGACGAACTTGCCGACCCGGTCGCGGGCCATGCTCACCTCCGCCTCGGCGTCCTGATAGGCGTCCTTGGCGGTCGTGAGCGTGCGTTTGGCCGTGTCCGCGTCGCGGCGGGCGCGGTTCGCGCGGACTTCGGACGCGGCGACGAGACCGCGTGCCTCCGCCAGCGCTTTGCGGGCGCCGGGGAGTTTGCCGTTGGCTTCCGCGTACGCCTCGGCGGCGTTCTTGGCGCGGCCGGTGGCCGCTTCGAGCGTGGAGCGGGCCTTGACCAGATGCCGGTCGACGCGTCGCTTGTCGTCCTGCGGGTCGCCCCAGGCCGGAGCCGTGATCACCATGCCGACCGCTGTCACGGCAGCCACCAGGCCCAACCGCGCCGGATCCAGGTTCAGCTTCATCGCACCCCCTCCGCTGACCTGCGCACGACCGCACTGCGTCCCCACCGCCTGGCGAGGCCCCCGGCCCGCCGTGACGTGCGCTCTGGCGCCACATTCCCCCGGCGCCCTATCGAATGCGACCCCCCTGGCCGCCGAAGTCTCAACCTATAGTTCAGGGTTAGACTATGCGCCACATCGTGGTGGCAATGGTCGAATTCTCAAAACTCTCCACTTTCGTGGTCAATTGCGCCATTCGCCACGCCGCACAGCGCGCAGCCCCTGCACGCCGTCGGGCGCAGGGGCTGCGGGGCGCCGGGGGTCAGACCTTGATGTAGAAGCGCAGCGTGATCCACCCGGTGATCGCGCTCACGAGCGCAGCCGTCACTCCCAGCACCGGCAGCATCAGGTGCACGCTGGTCCAACTCAGCGGCGTGAGCACACCCTGGAAGAGCGACTTCATCGGCCCGTCCAGCAGCAGCGCCTTGGTCAGGACCAGCGTCCCGTACGCGAACACCGAGCCGATCAGTCCCGCGAACACCGCCTCCAGCACGAACGGCGCCTGGATGAACCAGTTCGAGGCTCCCACCAGTCGCATGATCGCCACTTCGCGCCGCTTGCTGTACGCCGCCACCTGGATCGTGTTCGCCACCAGCAGCAGCGCGGCGAGCCCGGTGACGATCGCGATCACGAGCGCGAGCGTCTGCAGCGAGCCCAGGATGTTGAACAGTTTCTGCAGCACGGCGCGCTGGTCGACGATGTCCTCGACGCCTTCGTACCCCTGGTACTTGGTGCGGATCTGATCGAACCGCTCGGGGTTCTCAAGCTTCACCCGGTACGACTCGGGAAGCGACTCCGGCTTCGTCGCCTCCACCAGGTCCGGGGCGTCCTTGAACTGCTCCCGGAACCGCTGGTACGCCTCTTCCTTGGTCTCGTGCTTGACCGTGTTGACCAGCGGGTCGTCCTCCAGCGCCCCCGCGAGCGTCTCGCGCTGGTCCGCGGTCACCTTCTCGGTGAGGAAGATCGCCACCTCGATCTCGGCGTAGTAGTAGTCCTTCATGTCCTGCACCTGCAGAAACATCAGGACACTCGCGCCCAGCAGCGACAACGACACCGCCATCGAGATGATCATGGCGATGGTCATCGTCACGTTGCGCCACAGTCCGACGGCGACCTCGGACAGCACGTACTTCGCGCGCATCGGGTTCCTTCCGGTGTCCTACTCCGCTAGCGGGCAAATCTCGAGCTTGGTGGTCAGTCTGGGTCCGAGCGCGCCGACCATACGCGCCGGGTCGCGCGCGATCAGCCGTACACGCCGCGCTGCTGGTCGCGGACCACTCGGCCCTGGTCGATCTCGATCACCCGACGCCGCATCTGGTTCACGATGTTCGAGTCGTGGGTCACCATCACCACGGTGGTGCCGGTGCGGTTGATCCGGTCGAGCAGCCGCATGATCTCGATGCTCGTGTCCGGGTCCAGGTTTCCGGTGGGCTCGTCCGCGAGCAGCACCAGTGGCCGGTTGACGAAGGCGCGGGCGACGGCCACGCGCTGCTGTTCGCCGCCGGACAGCTCAGTCGGGTAGCGGTGCTCCTTGCCGCCCAGCCCGACCAGCTCCAGCACCTCGGGCACGACTCGGCGCGCCACACCCTGCGATTTGCCGATCACCTCGAGCGCGAACGCGACGTTCTCCGCCGCGGTGCGGTTGGGGAGCAGCCGGAAGTCCTGGAAGACGCATCCGAGGGAGCGGCGGAAGTGCGGCACCCGCCAGGTGCGCAGCGAGCTGACGTCGCGGCCGTTGACGTACACCCTGCCCTTGTTCGGCGCGACCTCGCGCAACAGGAGCTTGATCATGGTTGACTTGCCGGCGCCGCTGGGCCCGATGAAGAAGACGAAGTCGCCCTTTTCGATCTCGACGCTCACGTCTTCGAGCGACGGGCGCGCCGCCTTCGGATACATCTTCGTCACGTGCTCTAGCCGAATCACGGGACGCAAGTGTACGCGTCGGCGCCACCGCCGCAGCCCCCCGCATCGATCCGTACCCAGAAGTCGCGCAAATCACCCCGACAGCAGCGGCCGGCTCAGGCCTTGGCGACGGCTTCCTGCTGCTTGCGCCAGCGCACCCCGGCCTCGATGAAGTCGTCGATCTCGCCGTCGAAGACGGTGGACGGGTTGCCGGTTTCGTGTTCAGTGCGAAGATCTTTCACCATTTGGTACGGGTGCAGCACGTACGAGCGCATCTGGTTGCCCCAGGAAGAGTCCCCGTCGCTGCGCAGCGCGTCCATCTTGGCCTGCTCCTCCTGGCGCCGCCGCTCCAGCAGCCGCGCCTGCAGCACCCGCAGCGCCGCGGCCCGGTTCTGCAGCTGGGACTTCTCGTTCTGGCACGTCACCACGATGCCGGTCGGGACGTGCGTCATCCGGACCGCGGAGTCGGTGGTGTTCACCGACTGCCCGCCCGGGCCCGACGAGCGGTACACGTCGACCCGCATCTCGTTCTCGGGGATGTCGATGTGGTCGGTCTGCTTCACCACCGGCAGCACGTCGACCCCGGCGAAGCTGGTCTGCCGGCGGCCCTGGTTGTCGAACGGCGAGATCCGCACCAGCCGGTGCACGCCCTGCTCCACCGACAGGGTGCCGTACGCGTACGGCGCCTTCACCGCGAACGTGGCCGACTTCAGGCCGGCCTCCTCCGCGTACGAGGTCTCGTAGACCTCGGTCGGGTAGCCGTGCCGCTCCGCCCAGCGCAGGTACATGCGCATCAGCATCTCGGCGAAGTCGGCCGCGTCCACGCCGCCGGCGCCGGACCGGATGTTGACCAGCGCCTCGCGGGAGTCGTACTCGCCGGAGAGCAGAGTGCGCACCTCGAGGTCGTCGATCGACTTGCGCAGCGCCGCGACCTCGCCCGCCACCTCGTCGCGCGAAGCCTGATCGTCCTCGGACTCGGCGAGCCCCAGCAGCACCCCGGCGTCGTCGAGACGCTGCCGCAACTGCTCCAGCCGGGTGATCTCACCCTGGACGTACGACAGCCGCGAGTTGACCTGCTGCGCCCGCTCCTGGTCGTCCCACAGGTCGGGCGCGGAGACAGCTTCCTCCAACTCGACGCGCTCCTTGTGCAGCGCGTCAACGTCGAGCACCGCCGCGACGTTGCGCAGCGTGGCGTCAAGGTCGCGCAGCTGATCGTTCAGTTCGCCGGTCACGACGGTCAAGGGTACGCCGCGACCAGCGCCAGAGCCGACACCGGGCAGCGGAGATCGCGGCGTCACCGGACGCCGTCAGGTCGCCGCCGCCGCTCAGCCCGACAGCTTCTTGAGCCAGTTGAGAGCCGCCCGGTGATACGCCACCGCGAAGTCCAGCGCCGTCGCGCCGTACGAGTCGCCCTCTTTGCTCGCGACCTTCGCGGTCTCACGCGCCCCGGCGAGCGCTTCCGTGTGGTACTCGACCGCCTCGTCGTAGAGCGCGCGAAGCTGCTTGTCCGTCTGCACACCACCGAACGCCACCCGCAGAGTCACAGGGTTGCGCAGCTGGTCGCGCCCGATCGGCTCCTTCAGCCACCGTCCGAAGGCGCGCTTGCCGGCAGCGGTGATCGCGTACGGCTGGCTCGCCCGCGGTCCGGGCTTCCCGAGACGCAGGTAACCGGCGTCGGCGAGGGCCGGCAGCTCGCGGTAAACCTGACTCCGAGTCATCGACCAGAACGGGCCCAGTTTCCGGTTGGCGAGGCTCATCAGCTGGCCCCCGGTCATGGGCCCCTCATGCAACAGCCCTAGTAACGCGGCTGCTGTCGCGTTCAATCCCGATTCCGCCATGTACTCACGCTGCCACTGCGAGCCGCGGATTTCCAGGTTTTCGATCAATCCACTATGCACTGTGCGTAACGGACACGCGGTCGAGTGACCGAGACCACCTGGCGCCGACCCCTTCCGACGCGATCTTGGACAGTTCTGGTCGCCAGAGCGACCAGAACTGTCCAAGATCTCTCGATGGCGGAGATCGGTTGCAGAGATCAGCGGCGGGGCATCGTGGGCATGGGGTCGCCGATGCCGGGACGGTCGCCACCGCTGTTCCCGCCGCCGTCGCCGCCGTCGCTGTCGCCGCTGTCGCCGCTGCCGTCGTCGCCGCCGTTCGGTGGCGCGGCCGGGGCGTCGCCGGTCGGCTCGTCGGCGTCCGGGGACTCGGACGGGGACTCCTTCGGCTCCTCGGACGGCGACGCCTTCGGCGACGGCTCGCGGGTCGGGGACTGGCTGGTCGGCACCGGGTTCGGCTCGGCGCTGTCCACGATGGCCGGCCCGCCGATTCCGGACCAGATCAGGAACGCCGCGCCCAGGCCGAGGACCAGCAGCAGCGCTGCGGCGGCGCCGATGAAGAGCGCGGCCTTGCCCTTCCCCGAGGACTGCTCCGGCGGTGGGAAGCCGCCCGGGATCGCGCGGAACGCCCCGGGCGCGGCCGCGCCCGGGGGAACCGCGCCGACCACCCGGGTCGGCTCCTCCTCGTGCCGGTCGAACAGCGCCAGCACCGAGCCGTCATCGCCGGATGGCCCCGGACTCACCGGCTCACCGGGCACGGGCCCAGCGCTCACGGACCCCGCGCTCACCGACCCCCCGCTGACGGGCCCCGCGCTGACGGGCCCCGCGCTCATCGGCATGGCACTGACCGACCCGGCGCCCATCGGCGTGTCCACTTCGTCACGCGATCTTGAAAATCCATGGGGCGATACGCCCGCTGCGTTTTCAAGATCTCCCGATTCGAGGGCGGCCGGGACCGCGGATGCCGCCAGGAAGGGGGCTACCGCCGCCGCCGAGGAGGAGGCCGGCGCCGGGGTGAGGGGAGCGGAGGAAGCCGAGGGTGCGGCCGAGGTGGAGGCTGTGGGACTGGTGGGATCGGCGTGGGAGGGTGCGGTGGCTGTCATGGCGTAGCCCAGTGGCGCGGAGCGGTCGATCAGGCGCGGCCGGTACGTTGACGCGTTCTCCGGCAGCGGCGCCGCTGCCGTACGGCCGATGAAGGTCCGGGCCAACGCGCGAAGCTCAGAGGCCAACTGGCCGGCCGTGGGGCGCCGCGCGGGGTCCAGTTCGACGCACCGCAGCACCACGCTCCACAGTTCGTCCGGCATCCCGGCCGGCTGCACCGGCACACAGACGGCGTGCCGCTCGACGACCTCCTGGACGCTGCCGCCCCGGTACGGGCTGCGCGCGCACGTCATCTCGTACAGGACCATGCCCATGCTGTAGACGTCGCTGGCCGGCGTCGGGGCGGACCCGGCGACCACCTCCGGGGCCACATACTCGGGCGTCGCGTGGGTGACGGTCTCCGGGAGCTGCACCCGCCGGGCGACGCCGAAGTCGACCAGCTTCGCGGGGCCGCCGTCGGACGGGACCATGATGTTGCCGGGCTTGACGTCGCCGTGCAGCATTCCCGCGGCGTGCACCGCGGCGAGCGCGTCGGCGATCTGGGCGCCGATCGAGGCGGCTTCCGAGGCCCGGAACGGCCCGCTGGCGCGCAGCTTCTTACGGACGTCGGGGCCTTCGACCAGGTCCATCACCAGGGCGCGCAGGCCGTTGGCGACGAAGTCGCGGGGGCGCACGATGCTGGGGTGGTTGAGCTCGGAGAGGATCTCCGCTTCGGCGAGCAGACCCTTGACCACGTCGGCGTCCTGCGAGGTCTCGGGCAGCAGCACCTTCACCGCCACTGCCTCGCCGGTGGTCAGGTCGCGGGCGCACCACACGGTGCCGATCGCACCACGGTCGATCTCGGCTTCCAACGCGTACCGGTCAGCCAGCACCTGCTCCATCACGCACCTCCCCTGTGGATAAGCACCACGCTAGGAAGGCCGGAGAGCCATTGGCCGCTCAGCGACAAGAGGTGGCACGAACCCGGGACACAGGGGTCACAGCTCGCTGCGCAGCTCCCAGAGTTCCGGGTAGAAGCGCAGGTCTATGCGGGAGCGGAGGTACGCGCCGCCCGCGCTGCCGCCGGTGCCGGGCTTGGCTCCGATCTGGCGTTCGGCCATGAGCACGTGACGGGCTCGCCAGAGCGCCCAGGTCTGGTCGTGTTCGAGCAGCTCTTCGGCGAGGTCCCACAGCGCGCCGTGCCTGGTCCGGTCGCGGATTATCTGGTCGTACGCGGAAAAGCGCTCTTCTCTGGTCTCGACGCCGAAGCCGGCGTGCCGCAGCACGGCCAGGAAGCCGTCCCACAGGCTCGGCTCGTCCAGCCGCCGCTCCAGGCGCGCCTTCTCGTCAGAGGTCAGGCCGCGGAACCGCCGCACGTAGCCGGGGTCCTTGAGTCCGGAGAGGAACTCGATCTCCCGGAACTGCACCGACTGGAACCCCGAGGCCGGGGCGAGCACGTTGCGGAAGGCGAGGAAATCCTGCGGGGTCATGGTGTCGATGACGTCGACCTGGCGCACGAGCACCTGTCCGATGCTGCGGCATCGCTCCAGTCGCAGCCGGGGGTGGTACGACTCCCCCGCGAGCATCCGGTCCCGGGCGTCGGTGAGCTCGTGCAGGACGAGCTTGAACCACAGCTCGTACACCTGGTGGATGGTGATGAACAGCAGCTCGTCGTGGGCGGGCGGGTCGGTCTGCGGTTGCTGCGCGCCCAGCAGGTCGGCCAGGCGCAGGTAGCTGCCGTAGGTCAGGACGCCGCCCTGCTCGCCGAACCTGGCGTCGACGGTCCATGTTTCGTTCGTCACGACCGTCACGCTACCGCCATACCGTCGACCGGCGCGACAGGACCGGGATGGCGGAGAGCAGGACGTGGGCCTGCCGGCTCCCCCAGCCCCCACGGCTGTCCGACAGGCCCACGTCGCTCCGGTGTCGCCGGACGAATCCGACTTGGACCCGTCCGTCCCCGTAGCGACCTACCTGTTGTAGTGGGTCTGACTCGTCCGGGTCAGTCGGATCATGGACAGCCGGGCGGAGTGTGACATTTCCCGCGATGCCGTGAGCCGGTTATGTTGGCGTGGCCGAACTGACGGAGGTGCTCGTGGGGCAGGTGAAGGCCGCCTTTGACCGTGCCGTGGCAGCGCATCGCGAAGCGGTGGCGAACGCCCGCAAAGCCGACGACGAGTTGCAGCGCCTGGCGTCCGAACAGACCGACCGGGCCGGGTCAGGCCACTCCGCGGGCGAGCAGGCCGCCATCGCGGCGGAGCTGCGCGCGGCGGCCGCCGCGCTCACGCCCGGCTGGCTCGGCATCCCGCTCGACGGCACGGCTGAGCTGCCTCCCTTGGGGACCGACGCGGCCCAGGCCGGGCCGCCAGTTCCCACGGTGCTCCGGCTCGGCGAGGCCGCGCCGTTGGACAACGCCGCCTTCCCGGCCCTGGTCCCGCTGCTCGGCTCCGGGCACCTCGCGATCGACGCCGACGCGCGCGACCCGCACGTCTCCGGGCTGCTCCGGGCCGCGTTGCTGCGGCTGCTCGCCGCCTGCCCGGCCGGCTCGCTGCGGGTGCTCACGGTGGACGGCGGGACGGTGGGGGCGACGTTCGCTCCGTACCAACCTCTGATTGAAGCCGGTGTGATGCCGCCGCCGGCGACGGACGCCGAGGGGCTACGGGCGGTGTTGGCGGCCGCGGAGAAGCACGTCCAGGACGCGCGGGCCGGAAGCGGGGACTGTCACCTGCTGGTGCTGGTGGCGTCGCTGCCGGCGCAGGCGTCGAACTCGGACGTGGCTCGGCTCGCGGCGCTGACCCACGCCGGGCCGCAGGCGCGCACGCACCTGGTCTTCTGCGGCTACCCGCCGCCGCGCAGCTACCCGGCGCCGCCCGCGCTGGAGCAGACCGCGCTGCTCACCGTGGCCGACGGCGTCGGGACGCTCGGCAACCCGGCCGGCGAGCCGTACGGGGAAGCCGGCCTCAACGCCCCGATCCGCCTCGACCCGGCCCCGGCGCCGGCGGTGCTCGACCACGTGTGCCGGGGGCTGGCCGAGACCCAGCGGGCCGCGAACGTGCTGCGCTTCGCCGACCTGGTGCCGGTCACGCCGTGGCAGGAGAGCTCCGCGACCGGCCTCCGCACCGCGATCGGCCGCGCGGACCGCACCACCGTGGAGCTGGCCTTCGACGACGCGACGCCGCACTGGCTGGTCGGCGGGCGCACCGGATCCGGAAAAACGGTCTTCCTGCTCGACGTGCTCTATGGACTGGCCGCGCGCTACTCCCCCGACGAGCTGTCGCTGTACCTGCTCGACTTCAAGGAAGGCGTGTCGTTCACCGAGTTCACCCCGACCGAGCTGGACCCCTCCTGGATCCCGCACGCGAAGGCGGTCGGGATCGAGTCCGACCGGGAGTACGGCGTCGCCGTGCTGCGGGAGCTGGTGACCGAGATGTCACGGCGGGCCGTGGCGTTGAAGCGGGCCGGGGTGAGCAAGCTGGCCGACCTGCGAGCCCGGAAGTCCGACGTGGCGATGCCGCGGATTCTGGCGGTGATCGACGAGTTCCACGTGCTGTTCGCCGGCAACGACACCCTGGCGCGGGAGGCCGCGTCGCTGCTGGAGGACCTGGCGCGGAAGGGCCGCTCGTACGGCGTGCACCTGATCCTGGCCAGCCAGACCGCGGCCGGCGTCGAGACGCTGTACGCGAAGGGTGAGTCGATCTTCGGACAGTTCCCGTTGCGGGTCGCGCTGGCCGGCGGCGGCACCGTGCTCGACACCCTCAACCACGCCGCCGACGGCCTGCCGATCGGCGCGGCCGTCATCAACAACGCGGGCGGGATCTCCGGGCACAACACGATCGTGCGGTTCCCGAACGCGCACGCCGAAGAGGCCGTGCTGGAGCAGGCCCGGCAGTGGATGTGGCACACCCGCTCCCCAGGCTCCGGGCCGCCGGCCGTGTTCCAGGGCTTCGCCGAGCAGGCGGTCGACGACGATCCTTTGTACGGGTCTTTGGAGCCGGGGCTCCGGCACCGGTCGCTGCTGGTGGGGCGGCAGATCGACGTGGTGTCATCGACGGCGCGGTTCGGGCTGGATGCCACGCCCGGCCGGCACCTGGGCGTGCTGGGGCCGTCCGCGCTCGGCGCCGACATCCTGCACGCGGCCGCCGCCGGGTTGGCGCGGCAGCACGCGCCGGGGACAGCGCGGTTCGTGGTGGCGTCGCTGGTCGCCTCGGCGTCCGTCGTGGCCGATGAAGCTGCTTCTTTGGTACGCGACGCGGGCCACGCGGTCGAAGAGGTCGACGCTGCTGGGCTGCGCGTCGAGCTGGCCAAACTCGCCGGCAACGGAGCCGACGGACCGCCGCACACGTACCTGATCGTGTTCGGCATGGACGCCGCCGCCGGAGTGCTCGCGCAGCCGTTGCCCGACAAGCCTCGGCAGACCGGCCGGCTCAATCTCCAGGCGCTGATGGCGAACGGGCCGGCGCGTGGCGAACACCTGCTCGCCTGGTGGCGCAGCATGCAGCGCTTCACAGAAGACATAGGTGGCAGCCGGATGCGTGAGAGTCTTGCCTGCATCGTGGCGCTCAACGTGCCGACCACCGCGCTCGGCAGCCACATCGGCAAGGTGACGCTGCAGTGGGAGCCCCGCCCGAACCGAGCGCTCATGATCGACCTGCACGACGACCGGATAACGCCGATCGTGCCGTTC
>WHSM01000600.1 GCA_009380105.1 Micromonosporaceae bacterium | reverse complement strand
CGGCCTGGCTGCGCGCCAGGAAGGTCGGGCGCGACGACCTGGTGGGCCTGGTGATGACACGGGGCCCCGAGCAGGTCATCGGTGTCCTCGCCGCCGTGCTGGCCGGCGCGGCGTACCTGCCGGTCGACGCGACCTTGCCGGCCGAGCGGCAGCGCTACATGCTGCGCGACGGCCAGGTGCGCTGCGTCATCGCCAACAGCGACTGCCAGCACCTCGACGGGGACGAGTGGGATGTGCTGGCGATCGATGCGACCCGCCCGCTCGACGCCGAGCCGGTCGCCGACGTGTCACCGGCGTCCGGGGCGAACGGCGACGATCTGGCGTACGTCCTGTACACCTCAGGCACCACCGGCGAGCCGAAAGGCGTCATGGTCAGCCACCGCAGCGTGGTCAACGTGGTGGCCGACTGCAACGCCAGGTTCGCCGTCGACGCGCGGGACCGCTTCTTCGGCATCAGCGCGTTCAACTTCGACCTCTCCGGGTACGACATCTTCGGCGCGCTCTCCGCCGGAGCGTCGATCGTGCTGCCTGACGCGGACAAGGCGGCGGACGCCGCACACTGGCTGCAGTGCTGCGAAGAGTCCGGCGTCACCGTCTGGAACTCGGTCCCGTCGATCGTCTCGCTGCTGCACGACCAGGCGGACTCGGAGGGATCGCGGGGGCTGGACACGCTGCGCCTGGTGATGATGAGCGGTGACCGCATCCCGCCGACGCTGCCGGCCGCGCTGAGGCGGCTCAAGGGCGACCTCGCCGTCGTCTCGCTCGGCGGTCCGACGGAGACCACGATCTGGAACATCGTCTATCCCGTCACCGCGGACGATGACGGCACGCGCAGCATCCCGTACGGCAAACCCAACGCCAACAACCGCCTTTACGTCCTCGACCAGCACGGCCAGGACGCGCCTGACTGGACACCGGGGGAGATCTGCGCGGCAGGGGTCGGCCTGGCGCGCGGTTACTGGCGTGACGAGACGCGGACCGGCGAGCGGTTTCACCACGACCCGGGCCGTGGCGAGCGGCTGTACCGGACCGGCGACATCGGTCGTTACCTGCCCGACGGCAACATCGAGATCATCGGCCGCGCCGACCACCAGCTCAAGGTCAACGGCTACCGCATCGAGGCCGGCGAGGTGGAGACGCGGCTGACCGGGATCGACGCGGTGCGGCAGGCCGTGGTGGTCCGCCAGGAGAGCGCGAACGGGGCCCGGCTGGTCGCCCATCTCGTCCCCGCCACGGCCGTGCCGCCGCCGGAGGAGGCGTTGCAGCGCGAGCTCGCGGTCCAGCTTCCCGACTACATGATCCCGTCGGTGTTCACGTGGCACGAGCGCCTGCCGTTGACCGGCAACGGCAAGGTCGACCGGGCGACGCTGGCGACGTCCGCGCCCGCTCCGCGGCCCGCCGCCGCGACCGGATTGGACGGCGCGGCCCCGAACGGCGCGCGGTCGGAGACCGAGCAGGCGCTCGCCGAGCTGTGGTCGGCGGTGCTCGGGTTGCCGGACATCGGGCTGGACGACAAGTTCAGAGAGCTCGGCGGCGACTCGATCGGCGCGGCGCGGGTCGTCACCAAGGTGCGCAAGCGGTTCGGCGTCGCGATCCAGATGCGTCAGCTGCCCGACGTGGACACCGTGCGCAGGATGGCCGCCCACGTCGAGGCCGCCGGCGCCGACCCGGGGCGGGAACGCTCATGACGTACTCGGTCGTCAACCAGATGGTGACCTCCGCGCCGGCGCCGGGTCACCGCATCTCCTTCGTCCGCATGGGAGGGACGGAGTCCCTCGACCTGCGCGACCTGCACGAGCGCGCGGAGCGCCTGGCGCTGCGGATGCGAGAGCTGGGGGTGGAGCCGGGAGACCGGATCGGCATCCTGGCG
>WHSM01000588.1 GCA_009380105.1 Micromonosporaceae bacterium | reverse complement strand
GCGAACGCCTCCGCGACGTCGAAGACCCGTCCGCTGATCATCCAGTCCATGGCGCGGCCCAGCCCGACGATGCGCGGCAGGAACCACGTCGACCCGCCTTCCGGATAGAGCCCGCGCTGCGAGAAGACGTACCCGAACCGCGCGTCCGAGGCGGCGAGCCGGTAGTCGGCGGGGAGGATCATCGTGGCGCCGACCCCGACGGCGGAGCCCTGCACAGCTGCGATGACGGGCTTGTGCGAGGCGTACATCTTCGCGGTCACCCGGGTGGCGGGCTCGACCCACCCACTGTCCGACAGCTCCTCGGGATCGAGGTCCAGACCGCCGCTGGCGAGGTCCATGCCGACGCAGAAGTCCTTGCCGGCGCCGGCCAGGATGATCACGCGCACCGTGGTGTCGGCCTCGGCCCGGGTGAACGCGTCGGCGAGCTCGTCGGCCATCCGCACGGTGTAGCCGTTGCGCGCCTCCGGCCGGTTCAGGGTGATGGTCGCGACCTGGTCGGCGGCGTGGTAGTCGATCGCCTGGTACGACATGCCGCGACCCTGACACCCTGTTGGCGTGGTGTCAACAGGGTGCCGCTGCGCTGCTGCCGCGACGGGTCAGGGGCGTCGGCCGAGGAACGCGATCAGCCGATCGCCGGGACTTGCCAGCGTCGGGGCCGGAACTGGCCCCGCGAAACGCCCGGGCCGATCCGCGTCGCTGACGAACATCGGAACCAGCTCCAGCAGCTCCGCTGCCAGCGGCGCCGGGATCTCGCGGCGTTGGCCGCACGCATCGGAGACGTCCCAGCCGTGCACAGCTATCTCCACAGCCCCGGCCGCGGCCACGATGCTGGCCGTCAGCGGGCAGCCCGCGATGGCGACCACCCCCGACCTGTGCCCGTTGGCCCAGGCGCCGAGCAACTGCCGCGCCCGGTCCCGGACGTCGCCGACGACCTCCGGGCCGGGACGTCCGTCGCCGGCAGAAAGGGCGCCCGCGTCACCGGGGGAGTCCAGCGCGACGTACCCGACATCGGCCGCCTCGTGCAGCGCCGCCATGGAGTCGTCCAGGTGGCGCAGCAGCGCGCGCAGGTCCCATTCCTGACACGGCGTGGGTGCGGACATGGCCTCCGGCGTGACGACGTGGAGACTGCCGAGCGTGTAGTTGATCGCGCGCTCCAGCAGGGTGACTCCACCGATCAGTGGCGCCGTCGCGGGTTCGTTGGCCATTGTCCATCCTGTCAACTGGGCGCTGGTTGCTGCGCTGGTCTGGCCTGCGGCTCCTCCGCAGGCAGGGTCTCGGGCAGACCGAACTTCGGGAACAGGCTCAGGTCGAAGAACACCGCCGCGTGCGACACGCCGTCGGGCGTGAGGGTGAGCACCTGGAGCTGGAAGGCCCGGTGCACGCCGTCCTCATCCCGCATGTAGAGCCCGAACGCCGGCTGACCGTTCGCCGTGGTCGGGATCAGCCGCTGGTCCCCCGGCCCCGCCGCCGGGCAGTGGGTCGAGATCAGCCGGCCGATCAGCTCCGGGCCCCGCACCCAGGTGAGGAACGGAGGCATCTCCCAGACCGCGTCCTTGGTGAACAGGTCGACGATGCCGGCCACGTCGTAGCTCTCGAACGCCGCCACGTACCGGTCGAGCATCTCCCGCTTCTCGGCCTCGTCCGGCTCCGTCACGGTGTCCTCGGCCGGCGCGACCTGCTCCAGCTGCGCGCGGGCACGTTGCAGCGCGCTGTTCACCGCGGCTGTCGTGATGTCGAGCTGCTCGGCGACCTCGGCCGCCTTCCACTTCAGCACGTCGCGCAGGATCAGCACGGCGCGCTGATTCGGCGGCAGGTGCTGCAACGCGGCGATCAACGCCAGCCGCGTGCTCTCCCGGGAGGCGACGATCGAGGCCGGGTCGCTCGGGTCGCCTCCCAGCATCGAGTCGGGGGCCGGCTGCAGCCACGGCACCTCATGGTTCTCCGCCAGCGGCGCCTCGGG
>WHSM01000459.1 GCA_009380105.1 Micromonosporaceae bacterium | reverse complement strand
GGCCCGGGGACGAACGTGATCACCCATCGGGCGTCGCGCCGCGCGATTCGCGGCGCTCAGGACGGCAGAGCGCCCATCGCATGATCGGCCGAGCGGCCAGGCGCGCGGCTGGCGCGTGATCGAATCTGCGATGTGGATGACACACGACTGACGGCGCTGGCCGAGCGGCTCGTCACGATCGACGGCGTGGTCGCTGTCGTGCTCGGCGGCAGCCGGGCGCGCGGCACGCACCGGCCGGATTCCGACATCGACCTCGGCCTGTACTACCGGGGCGACCCCGATGTCGAGGCGCTGCGGGCGTTGGCGGCCGACACCGCCGACGAGCCCGCCGAGGTCACCGAGCCCGGCGGTTGGGGACCGTGGGTGAACGGCGGCGGCTGGCTCACCGTCGATGGCTGGCGGGTCGACTGGATCTACCGAGACCTCGATCGCGTCCTGCGAGTGTGGGCCGACTGTCAAGAAGGACGGTACGAGGTCGGCACGCAAGCTGGGCATCCGCTCGGCTTCTATTCGCACGCGTACGCCGGAGAGGTGGCCCTGTGCCGCGTGCTCGCCGACCCGTGCCAAGAAGTCACAGACCTGCGGGCGCGGACCCGCGCCTACCCGGCGGCGCTGGCCGAAGCGCTCGTCAACGGGCTCTGGGAGGCTGAATTCGCTGTGGATTCCGCTCGCTACGGCGCGGCCGGCGCCGATCCGACGTACGCGGGCGGGGTGCCTGTTCCGCGCGGTGGGCGTGGCCTGCCACGCGCTGCACGGCCACAGTCGCGAGTGGCTGATCAACGAGAAAGGCATGGTGGCCTCGGCTGGTCGCCTTGCGGGGGCGCCGCCGCGGTTCACCGAGCGCGCGCACGCCGTGCTCGGCGGGATCGGAGCCGAGCCGGACCAGATCAGGGCGGCCAGCTCCGACGCGGCAGCGCTGATTCAGGAGGTGCGCGCCGCGACCGGGTGACGTGTCAGGGCATGCCGGGCTGCCAGTCGAGAGCGGTGCGCCAGCCGGCGGACTCGTGCGACCATGCGGCGAGCCCCCGGTGCACGGTGCGCAGATCGCTTTCGAACACGTGGAAGTGCTGGTCCGCCGAGCCTTCCCGGTGCTCCACGAGCAGCGTGCCGGACATCGACATCACTTGCGCGTAGAACTCCGGTCGGCCGAGCCGGTCGATGATGAAGTACGGCGCGTCCTCGTCGTCCTGGTCCAGGTCCGTCAACAGGCGATAGAGGTCGGCGTCTGAGGGATCGTCGTACGAGCCGCCGTCCCAAGTGCTGGCGCGAAGCGCGGTCATGCCCACACCCTGCCGCAGATCGCCGGCCGCCGGTGGCGTGAACCCGACAGTCAGTCGTCGGTGGGCTTGCGGCGCAACGACTTGGTCCGGCCGCGGCGCGTCTTGGCGTCCAACCGGGCCCGCACGGCTCCCCGCCGGGGCTTCGTGGGCCGGCGCGGCGGTGGCGGCGGGGCGATCGCGTCGGCGATCAACGCGGCCAGCCGGGCGCGGGCGGCTTCCCGGTTACGCAGCTGCGACCGGTGCTCGGAGGCCGCGATGGTGAGCACACCGTCAATCAGCCGCCCAGCGAGACGGTCGAGCGCCCGCGCCTTGCGGGTCGGGCCGAGCGCCGTGGTGCGGGCCAGATCGAACGACAACTCGACCCGGGAGTCGGCGGTGTTGACGCCCTGCCCGCCCGGGCCGCTGGAGCGCGAGAAGCGCCAGGACAGCTCGGCCGCGGGAATCACGACCGAGCCGCTGACGCGCACGTCGTCGTCCATGCCTCCACCTTGACGCTTGAGGACCATCAGCCTTTCACCGAGCGGCCCATCTGGACGACCGCCCGGCCCCGCCGGTCCCGCACCGTGTCGGACGGGTCCGCCCACATGCGCAGCGGCACCCGGCCGGGCGGCACAACCACCTCGTACGCGGTGCTCATCGTCGTGTCCCCCGTTGTTCCGTACCCAGAATGTTCGCTTTGTGCCCGCGCAATCCTCCCCGATTCGCGGCGAATGGCCGCGCGATTTTTTGTCCCCGCAACAAATTCAACAGGGTGTCTCTTTTGTTACGAGTGCCGGGTGGAGAAGTCACCGCCAGTCATGCGAAGATTCCCCGGCCCTGTGATCGAAGCCGATCAATGGGCAATCTTCCCCCCGGCAACTCGCATAGAGGAGTCCCTCCTTGAAGAAGTCAAGGATCATGTCCCTGGCTGGTGGACTGGTCGGCGCCGCAGCGCTCGCCGCAGTCGCCATCGCCACCGCGCCCGCCGCGAGCGCGGGCCAGTCGCTGAGCGGCTCTGCCTTCGCCGTGAAGGTCGATGTCAAGACCGGCGACGATCAGAGCCTCGTGTCGGTCCCGCCGCTGCCTGAGGCGACGTACCAGCCCGGCGGCGACAAGTCAGTGGTCAAGCTCGCGGGCGCCGCCGTGGTCGACAAATCGCACGGCTACGTCTCCGCGAAGGCGCTCAACGCCGCCTCCAACGCCAAGGGCGACGTGCTCGCCAGCCGCGCCAGCGCGGTCGACCTGTTCGTGCGCCTCAAGGGAGAGTCGAACAACGCCAGGGGCATCCTGGCGCTCGGCGCCGAGCTGGTCGTGGCGAAATGCGCCACCGGCCCGAACGGCATGAAGGCGTCCTCGCGGCTGGTCGGCGTGAAGGTCGCGGGCCTCGCGGGCCTCGACAAGACCATCGTCGGCGGCAGCGAGGACAAGGCGGTCGAGGTCGACCCGAACACCACCATCGGGCTTCCCGGCCTGGGCAAGATCGTGCTGAACGAGCAGATCACATCCGGCAAGACGGTCACCGTGAACGCCATTCACGTGTACCTGAAGCCTGAGCTGAAGCTCGCGCACGGCGACATCATCGTCAGCCAGGCGGTGTGCTCCACGGGCGACGACGCCAATCCGTCGCCGTCCTCGTCGGCCACCTCGCCGGGCGCCTCGCCGTCGGCCAGCACCAGCCCTGGCGAGCCGACGAGCCCGAACCCGGGCGACTCCACCTCGCCGTCGGACGGCGGCGACCTGCCGAAGACCGGCTTCAAGCTGCTGACCTTCGCTGCCGTCGGCGTGGCGCTGATCGGCGTCGGTGTGGTGGCGCTGCTGCTGGTACGCCGTCGCGCGCGTGCCACTGAAGCGACATAACCGAATCCCACTGCGCCAAGAAGGGCTCCGCCGAAACCGGCGGAGCCCTTCGTCGTGTCAGGCGAGGCACCTCAGCGCGTTGCGCAGGGTCTCGTCGAGCGGGTGGTCGCCCGGCAGGC
>WHSM01000028.1 GCA_009380105.1 Micromonosporaceae bacterium | reverse complement strand
TGACATCGGAGCGATCGAGATCGCCGACCGCTTCTCGCTGGTCGAGGTGCCGGAGGACGCGGCCGACGAGGTGATCGCGGCCCTGCGGCGCACCACTGTCAAAGGCAAGAAGGCCACGGTGCGGCGCGAGCGGGACCAGCGGGACCAGCGCCGCCGCTGATCCACATCAGGCCCCGCGGTCACCAGCTTCCGCCGCCGCCTCCGCCCGCGCCGCCGCTGACGCCGCCGCTGCTGCCGCCTGAGGAGAACGAGCTGCCGCTGCCACCCCCGCCGCCGCTGCCCAGGCTTCTCGACGTCGCCGCCGTGCTGGCGGTCAGGGCGCCGACGCCCAGCGCCGAGAAGTGGCGCCCGTCGGCGACGCCGGGCGTCGACGGCGGCAGCGCGGCGGCCGCCATCGCGTCTGTCCAATGATCGAGCTCGCCGAGCGCTGCCGCCCAGGCCGAGTAGAGGCGCAGGTCGCCGCGTTCGGCAGCTTCGCGGGCGTGACGTCCCTCTGACTGCGCGAAGAACCGGCGGAAGCCCTCCACCAGTTGACGCTTCGCGAACCCCTCTGGCGTGCGGACCATCAGCTCGTTCCTGTTGACGCGCGCGGCGACGCCGGCGCCGACCAGCGCCGCCGACACCGCGGCGATGAGCAATGCCGCCCACAGGAGATGCGCCGCGGTGAGGAGCAATCCGATCGCGCCGGCGATCGCCGCCAGCGCGGCGACGCGGAACACCGCCGTCTGCGTGGCTGTCGACCGCCGCTCGGCTCGACGGTCCCAGAACCCGGACCGGTCCCGCCAACGGGTCAGCTCGTTGCCGATCATGTCCCAGCCCTTGGCGAACCGGCTGTCGTACTTGTCGAGCGACACCTTGCGCCGGCCGTCGAAGATCCGCCGCAGCGGCATCGGCGCCTTGGCCCACTCGCGGCGTTCGCCGATCATTCGCAGCGTCGAGCCGGAGTCGTCGATCTCGAACCAGCCGTCCAGGGACTGCTGGAGCAGCCACGCCACGCGGTGGTCGCGGGTGACCTTCTCGTGCAGCAGCACACCGCCCTGCGCTGGCGTGAGGTTAGGCGGCGGCGCGAACTGGATCGTCGCCTGCTGGTCGGCGACCACGTCGTCAACGGGGCGTGCCGGCAGCTCGGGCCCGCCGAACACCGCGTCCACCGCGCCGCCCTCGCCGGCCCGGGCGAGGTCCCTCCCGGCTCTGCGGGCCCACACCGTGACGGGGACGAGACCGACGCTGTATCCGACCGCGCCGACGGCCAGGATCAGCGCCATGGTCCACAGCCACCAGCGGGGATCGCTGCCGCCATCGAGGTCGACGCCGCCAGGCAGCGCCGTCGCGGCGCTCGCCGACGGCTGGCCGGGCGTGGCGTAGACGGTGATGCCCTCCGAGGGACTCAGGCCGCTGGCGTGCGCTCGGAGCGAGTTGCCGGCGACCTTCACCTGGTCACATGACGCGGTCACGCGCGCCCGTCCCTGGTTGCACTCCGCGTTTTCGAGGGCGTACGGCGCGGTGAGTCTGACATCGGCGGCGCCGATTGGCATGTCCCATTCGGAGCCGATCACGTCAAGCGCCAGCCGGCCGTCGGCGACAACGCCGCTGAGGCGGTATTCGATGACGTAGCGGTGCCGGCCGCGAACCGTCTCGGACGGAGACCCGATCCGGATCTCGACGTCGTCGGCCGTCTCGGTGACCAGCGCGTCCGCCGGCGCGGTCGCGGACCGCACCGTGACATCCGTGACCGCGCTCCCGGCGTCGCCGCTCGGGAGCTTGCCCACCGGGATCCTGCGGAGCATCCCGTGCTTGGCGTCAGTGCCGAACTCGTAGTCGATCGTCTCCCGCACCAGCGCGGACCCGTCGTCCAGCACGACGACGTCGACGGCGTACCGATGAATCTGGTCAAGGCGCAGGCTGACGAAGAGCAGGACGCCCGCGCCGGCGGCGATCAGGACGCCAACCAGGATCTTCACCCCGGCCAGCCGCAGCCGACGACGACGGGCGGGGGAACGAGACACACCCGGACACTACCGCTGCCGCACCACCTCACGGCGCGACCGAACAGCTTCGCTCGGGGACTACGGAGGGTCTCTTAGCGCGAGAGCCGGGTGATCCAGTAGTCGGTCTCCGGGGCGGGCGGCGTGCCGAACCGGGCGTTGACGGCGTACAGCGAGTCGCCGCGCTTCGCGATGGTGGTCGGCACGTCGAAGTCGTCGGAGGTCAGGACGCCTGTCACGGTCCCGGCGGAGAGGTCAGGAGCCAGCTCGACGACCGCGATCTGGTTCATCCGGTTCCGCACCACGTGGAGCGTCCTGCCGTGCAGGAGGATCCCGTCGCCCTGGGTGAGCGGCCCGCCAGCCACCTCGATCTCGTCGGCGGCGCCGGTCGCCGGGTCGATGCGCCACAGCTTGCCGTTGCCGCTCTGCACGGCGATCAGCGTGTCGCCGTCAGCAGCAGCGGCGATGCCGTTGAGGTTGAAGCCGGGCTCCAGCGGGATGTCCGGCAGCGGCAGTTCCCTGGCCCCGCCGAGGTCGGTGTCGACCACGTACAGCACGGACCGCATCGAGTCCGTGAAGTACGCGGCCTCGGGGGTCAGCGTGACATCGTTGACGAACGTCGAGGCGCCGGCCGGAGCCAACGCGAAGTCGGCCAGCGTGGCGCCGGTCGCGGCGTCGTACACGAACGCCCGGCCGGTGGGGCCGCCGGCGACGAACAGCCGGTTCTTCCGGTCGGCCTTGAGCCCGATGGCGGCACGCCCGTCGCGGGGCGGGACCGCGACCGACACCGAGCCGTCGCGGGCGTCGACCCGGTAGCCGGCCCCGGTCGGGATCGACCCGACGAACAGGTCGTGCCCCTCGCCCGCGGCGATCCCCTCCGGCTGCGACCCGTCCGGCAGGTCGATCCGGTCCGGGAACGCCGTCGCGGCGGCGCACATGAGGACCGCGACCGCCGAGACGGCGAACACCGGTCCCCGTTTGAGCAATGACCTCACACCGCGCATCCTGGTCACCCTTCCTCGCTCGCCGGGCCGAAGGCGGCGTCAAAGGACGCGGCAGACGGCTCGATCCGCGTCAGCCGGCGCACGACGGCCAAGGCGTCGGGCGCGCCGACGAGGCGATCCATGCCCGCGTCCTCCCACTCGATCGAGATGGGGCCGTCGTACCCGATGGCGTTGAGCGCGCGGAAACAATCCTCCCACGGCACGTCGCCGTGTCCAGTGGAGACGAAGTCCCAGCCGCGCCGCAGGTCGCCCCACGGCAGGTGGGAGCCGAGCCGGCCGTTGCGGCCGTTGCCGACCCGGCGCTTGGCGTCCTTGCAGTCGACGTGGTAGATCCGGTCGGCGAAGTCGAGCAGGAACCCGACCGGGTCCAGGTCCTGCCACACGAAATGGCTGGGGTCCCAGTTCAGCCCGAAGGCCGGCCGGCGGCCGATCGCCTCCAGAGTGCGCACGGCAGTCCAGTAGTCGTACGCGATCTCGCTCGGGTGCACCTCGTGCGCGAACCGCACGCCAACCTCGTCGAACACGTCCAGGATCGGGTTCCACCGGTCCGCGAAGTCGCGGTAACCAGCTTCGATCGTCGAGTCGGGCACCGGCGGGAACATCGCGACCGTGTGCCAGATCGCCGAGCCGGTGAACCCGACCACGGTGTCCACTCCGAGCGCGGCGGCCGCCCGCGCGGTCGCCTTCATCTCCTCGGCGGCGCGCTGCCGCACCCCCTCGGGGTCGCCGTCGCCCCAGATCCGGGGCGGCAGGATCGCCTGGTGCCGTTCGTCGATCGGGTGGTCGCAGACCGCCTGCCCGACCAGATGGTTGGAGATCGCCCACACCTTCAGGTTGTGCCGCTCCAGTGTGTCCCGCCGGTTGCCCAGATACGCGTCGCGCTCCAGCGCCTTGTCGACCTCGAAGTGGTCGCCCCAGCAGGCGATCTCGAGTCCGTCGTACCCCCACTCGGAGGTCAGCCGACAGATCTCGGTGAACGGCAGATCCGCCCACTGGCCGGTGAACAGGGTGATCGGGCGTGGCATCAAGCTCCTCCTCTACGACCGCACGTCGCGCACGTGCCGGTAGCTGCTGCTCCGACTGGTTGTGGATCAATCGATCGGCTGCCAGCGTCCGGCGTCCGCGGCGGACGACTCGACGGCCTCCAGCACCCGCTGCACCCGCAGCCCCTCAGCGAACGACGGCGCCGGGTCCCGGTCCTCGCCGATCGCGACGAGCAGGTCGCGCAGCTCATGGGTGAACGTGTGCTCGTACCCGAGGACGTGGCCCGGCGGCCACCACGCCTCCAGGTACGGGTGGGTCGGTTCGGTGACCAGGATCCGGCGGAACCCGGCTGTGGCCGGGTCCTCGGTGTGGTCGTAGAAGTGCAGTTCGTTCATCGACTCGAAGTCGAACGCGACGCTGCCCGCGGAGCCGTTCAGCTCGATGGACAGCCCGTTGCGCCGGCCGGTGGCGAACCGGGTGGCCTCGAACGACGCCACCGCCCCGCCCGCGAACCGCCCGAGGAACAGCGCGCAGTCGTCCACGGTGACCTCGCCCGTGCCGCCGGCTTTCTCGCCGGCCGACAGGCCGCCGGCCGCCCCGCCCGGCAGCGGCCGCTGCTTCACGAACGTCTCGGTGAGAGCCGAGACCCCGGTGAGCACGTCGCCGGCGACGTGCTGCGCCAGGTCGACGATGTGGGCGCCGATGTCGCCGAGCGCCCCCGAGCCGGCCTTCTCCTTCCGCAGCCGCCAGACCAGGGGGAAATCCGGGTCCACGATCCAGTCCTGCAGGTAGCGGGCCCGGACATGCCGGATCGCGCCGAGCCGGCCGTCGCGTGCCAACTGCCGGGCCAGGGCGATCGCCGGCACGCACCGGTAGTTGAACGCCACCATGGAGCGCACCCCGCGACCCGCGGCCTTCTCCGCGGCCTCCGCCATCGCGACCGCCTCCGGGACAGTGTTCGCGAGCGGCTTCTCGCAGAGCACGTGCTTGCCGGCTTCCAGCGCGGCGATCGCGATCTCGGCGTGACTGTCGCCGGGGGTGCAGATGTCCACCAGCCCGATGTCGTCGCGTTCGAGCAGCCGGCGCCAGTCGGTCTCGTGCGACGCCCAGCCGTACCGGCCGGCGGCTTCGGCGGTGGCGGCCTCGTCCCGGCCGCAGATCGCCGTCAACTCCGGCGCCACCGGCACGTCGAACACGCGCCCGACCGTGTGCCACGCCTGCGAGTGCGCCTTGCCCATGAAGGCGTATCCGACCATGCCGACCCCGAGCGCCGGCCTGCTCCGTTGCGACAACTGTGTGCCCCCGCGTCTACTCGAAGCCGACCGGGAGGTACCGGTCGACGTTGTCCTTGGTGACCACCGCCGAGTACGTGGTGATCGACGTCGGGATCTCCTGCTCCACCAGGTCGTTCATGCCCCTGCTCTGGGCGACCAACCGGGCCAGCGAGAGCGCCGAGGACGACATGCTGGGGCTGTAGAGCACCGTCGCCTTGACCACGCCGTTGTCGGCCTTGATCTGGTCCATCACCCGCTTGGAGCCGGCGCCGCCGACCATCAGGAACTCGTCCTCCCGGCTGGCCTGCTTGATCGCGGCCTCGACCCCGATGCCCTGATCGTCGTCGTGGTTCCACAACGCGTCGATCGTCGACTCGGCCTGCAGCAACTGGGCGGCGACCTTCTGGCCGGTGGCGGCGGTGAAGTCGGCCGCCTGCCGGGCGGCGATGGTCAGACCGTGCGACTTCAGTGCCGCCTTGAAACCGTCGCTGCGCTGCTGGGTCAGCTCCAGGTTGTCCAGGCCCGCCACCTCGACGATCACCGGCTTGGACTTGCCCGCTTCCTTCATCCGCTCGGCGATGAAGTTGCCGGCGCTGACCCCCATGCCGTAGTTGTCGCCGCCGATCCAGGTCCGGTACGCCAGCGGCGAGGCGAAGATCCGGTCCAGGTTGACCACCGGGATCCCGGCCGCCATCGCCTGCTTAGCCACCTCGGTCAGCGCCTTGCCGTCGAACGGCAGGATCACCAGCGCGTCGACCTTCTTGTCGATCAGCGTCTTCACCGCGGAGATCTGCTGTTGCACGTCGTTGGTGCCTTCGGTGACCTCGAGCGTCACGTCCTCGTGCTGCTTGGCCTGGTCCTGGGCGTTCTTGGTGATGGCGCCGATCCAGCCGTGGTCGGCGGCGGGCGCCGAGAACCCGATGACAACCTCCTTGCCGGGCTTGGCGTTGTCGCCGCCCGGAGCCCGGTTGCCGGCGGTGTCGCCGCCGGGGCGTTCGTTGCTGGTGCAGCCGGCGAGCAGGGCGCCGGCGCCGACTGCGGCGCCGCCGACCAGGAAGCGCCTGCGGTCGGTTCCGAACTGTGCCATGTCAGTTCTCCTCCGGGGAAGGGTTACGGGCTCGCCGCCCGGCTGCGCAGTTGCAGCAGCACGGCGGCGACGATGATCGCGCCCTTGGCGATGTTCTGGATCGGGGTGGACAGGTTGTTGAGGATGAACAGGTTCGTGATGGTGGTGAACACACCTACGCCGAGCAGCGACCCCACCAGCGAGCCGCGCCCGCCGCTGAGCAGGGTGCCGCCGATGATCACCGCGGCGATGGCGTCCAGCTCGTACAGCTGGCCGTGGGTGCTGGCCCCCGTGTTGGTCTGGGCGGTGAGCATGATCGCCGCGATGCCGCAGCACAGTCCGGACAGGACATACAGCAGTGTGGTGTGCCGTTTGACGTCGATGCCGGCGAGCCGGGCGGCCTCCGGGTTGCCGCCGATCGCGAACGTGCGCCGCCCGAACGTGGTGCGGTTCAGCACCAGCCAGCCGACCACGCACACCGCCGCCAGGATGTAGACCAGCATCGGCACGCCGAGCACCCGGGTCAGCGCGATGTCGGCGAAGCTGGGCACCTCCACGATCTGGGAGCGCCGGTTGGAGAGCTGTTCGGCCAGACCACGGGCGGAGACCAGCATCGCGAGCGTCACGATGAACGGCACCAGCCGGCCGTACGAGATCAGGATCCCGTTCACCAGGCCGGCGCCGGCGCCGACCAGCAGCGCCGAGAACAGCATCCCGCCGAGCCCGTGTGACTGGGTCGCGAGGGTGGTCGACCACACCGACGCCAGCGCGATCATCGCGCCCACCGACAGGTCGATGCCGCCGCCGATGATGACGAACGTCATCCCGACCGTGACCACCCCGATCACCGACGCGGTGGTGAGGATGTTGACCAGGTTGGACGTGGTGAGGAAGCTCGCCGGAGCGGTCACCGCGCCGACGATGCCCAGCAGCACCAGCACCCCGATCAGACCGAGGCTGCGCGCCTCACCGGCCGCGCCGAGCAGCACCAACCGCCGCTGCGGCTGGGCCGCCTCGGCCGCCGCCGCCTCGACCCGGGTGTGCTCGTCGGCCGGCGGCCGCCTCTGCCCACTCATGCCCGTTCGCAGCGAAGCGAGAACGGGCATGAGGCACATCCGCACGGTGCTTGCCGATTCGCTCGCTGACGCTCGCTCATATCGCGTGGGTTCCTTCCATCACCAGGTCGAGCACGTCGTGTTCGGCCAGGTCCCGGGCGTCGGCCCGGTGCACCACCCGGCCCTCCCGGAGCACCAGCACCCGGTCGGCGAGCCCGAGCACCTCGGGCACCTCGCTGGAGACGAGCAGCACCCCGACCCCGGAGTCGGCGAGCCGCCGGATCAGGCCGTACAGCTCGGCGCGGGCGCCGATGTCGACGCCCCGGGTCGGCTCGTCGAGCAGCAGCAGCTTGCAGTCCTTGAGCAGCCACCGGGCGACCACGGCCTTCTGCTGGTTGCCGCCCGAGAGCGTCCGGATTCCCCGTCGCGGGTCAGCCGGCCGCAGGTCCAGCGCGCGGGTCTGGCGGCCGGCATCGGCGAGTTCGCGGACCCGGTCCAGCCAGCCGAACCGGGAGTAGGAGGGCAGCGCGGCGGCGGTGACGTTGTGGGCGATCGACTGCTGCAGGAACAGCGCCTGGCTCTTGCGTTCCTCCGGGGCGAGCCCGATCCCGGCGGCGACCGCGGCGGTCACGCTCCCCGGCCGCAGCGGCTCCTGGTTGAACAGCACCCGGCCCGCGTGCGGCTTCCGCGCCCCGTAGACGGTCTCCAGGATCTCGGAACGGCCGGAGCCGACCAGTCCGGCCAGTCCGACGATCTCTCCCGCGTGGACGGTGAACGACACGTCTTCGAACTCGCCGCGCCGGGCAAGCCCGTCGACGCGCAGCACCAACGCAGGCGCCTGCGCTCGACGGCCCGCTGTGGGATCGGGGCGGGGTGGGAAGACGTACTCGATGGAGCGGCCGGTCATCAGCGAGACGATCTGCGGCGTCGGGGTGGTCTTGGCGTCCAGACCCGTCGCGACGGTACGGCCGTCCTTCAACACCGTGACCCGGTCCCCGATCTCGCGGATCTCTTCGAGCCGGTGCGAGATGTAGACCACCGCGACGCCGGAGGCGGTCAGCTCCCGGATCACCCGGAACAGGTTCGCCACCTCGTCGTGCGCCAGCGTCGCGGACGGCTCGTCCATCACGATCAGCCGGGTGTCGTGGGACAGCGCCCGGGCGATGCTGACGATCTGCTTGCCGGCGGTGGGGAGGCGGCCGACCTCGTGCCGGGCCGGGATCTCGCCGTGGCCGAGCCGGTGCAGCAGCTTCGTGGCAGCGGCGTGCAGGTCGCCGCGGCGTACCACGCCGTACCTGGCGTGCTCGTGGCCGAGGAAGACGTTCTCGGCTACGGACAACCCGTCGACCAGGTCCAGCTCCTGGTAGATGCTGGCGATCCCGAGCCGCATAGCGGCGATCGGGGTGGGCAGCCGGACGTCGTCACCGTCCCACCGGATCGACCCCGCGTCCGGCTGGTGGGCGCCGGAGAGCACCTTGATCAATGTGGACTTCCCGGCGCCGTTCTGGCCGAGCAGGCAGTGCACCTCGCCGGCGCGAACGTCGAGGTCGACGCCGTCGAGGGCGCGTACCCCCGGAAACAGCTTGACGATGCCGGACATCGCGAGCAGCGGTGAGGTCACGTCGGCCCCTACCTCTCGGAGAAGACGTGGTCGCTGATCAGCCGGGCGGCGCCGATCACGCCGGCCTGGCCGCCCAGCTCGGACAGCACGATCGGCAGGTTGCCGGTGGCCAACGGCAGCGAGCGCCGGTACACCACCGACCGGATTTCGGCGAGCAGCATGTGACCGAGCCCGGCCACGCCGCCGCCGATCACCACCAGGCCTGGGTTGAAGAAGCTCACCAGGCCGGCGAGCACCCGGCCGACCCGCTGGCCGCCGTCCCGGATCATCCCGATCGCCACCGGGTCCCCGGCAGCGGCGGCGGCGCCCACGTCGAGCGCGGTCAGCTCGCCCGCCTCGGCGAGCCGTTCCGCCAACAGGTCCGATTCGCCGGTACGGGCCGTGGCGTCCCGGGCCAGCGCCGCCCCACCGAAGTACGCCTCCAGGCAACCGGTGTTTCCGCAGGCGCATTGCGGGCCGGACTCGTCCACGCTGATGTGCCCGATGTCCCCGGCGCTGCCGTCGACCCCCCGATACACCTCGCCGCCGACGACGATGCCGGCTCCGATGCCGGTGCCGATCTTGACGAACAGGAAGTCGTCGGCCTGCCGGGCCACCCCGGCGTGCTGCTCGCCGAGGGCCATGATGTTCACGTCGTTGTCCACCAGGACCGGGCAGCCGAGCGCCTGGCTGAGCATCTCGCGCACCGGGAACCGGTCCCAGCCGGGCATGATCGGCGGAGCGACCGGCACGCCGTCGCTGAAGCTGACCGGCCCGGGCACCCCAACCCCGGCTCCGTGCACCTCGACCTTGGCGTCGCCGGCCCGCAGCTTGCCGACCAGATCGAGCGCGCGCTCCAGCACCACGTGCGGACCCCGCCGCACGGCGAGCGGCTCGGAGATGTGCGCCAGGACATCGAGCACGCCATTCGTCAGAGCGACGTCGACCGAGGTCGCGCCAATGTCGACGCTCACGAAACGCAGGTCGGACGCCACCTGGACCAGTGACGAGCGACGGCCGCCGCGCGACGCCGCCAGGCCGGCGTTCTCGATCAGCCCCAGCTCCAGCAGCCGGTCCAGGTCGACCGCGACCTTGGAGCGCGACAGGCTCACCGCGTCCCCCAGCTCGGCGCGCGAGCGCGGCCCCTCGTCCCGGAGTAACCGGAGCAGTTGCGCCTGATGCGCGTTCTCCGGTCGTGCCGCCATCCGCCCCACGCTGCCCTCCTGTGATGCGTCGCACAGGTGCTGTCACGGCGAGGCTAGCGACTTTCGCCTTTCTATGGAAGAAGCTCCAGAGCAGAATCTATACCTTTCTCCAATCGTTGGGGAAAGTCGCGGAACCGGCGACAAACACCGCCACGACACAAGCCGAAGTGGATCAATCTCCGGGCACCCTGCCGCGGCGTTCCGTCCACCGCGCGCCGCAGAGCACCCACCGCATGATCAACAGAGCGGAGGGCGCCACAGTCATTTGGCGTTGAAGTAGTTCGCCTCCGGGTGGTGCACGATGATCGCGTCGGTGGACTGCTCCGGCGCCAACTGGTACTCCTCGGACAGCTCCACCCCGATCCGCTCCGGCCGCAGCAGCTCGGCGATCTTGGCGCGGTCCTCCAGGTCCGGGCACGCCGGGTAGCCGAACGAGTAACGGCACCCGTGGTACTCCACCTTCAGAATGCCGTCCAGGTCCGGGTCCTCGCCGGCCAGCGCCCCGCCCTCCGGCAGCACCAGCTCCGAGCGGATCCGCTGGTGCCAGTGCTCGGCGAGCGCCTCGGTGAGCTGCACCGACAGGCCGTGGGCCTCCAGGTAGTCGCGGTACGCGTCGGAGGCGAACAGCTTCGCCGTGTACTCGCTGATCGCCGCGCCGACCGTCACCAGGTGGAACGCCACGACATCCAGCTCGCCGGACTCCTTCGGCCGGAAGAAGTCGGCGATGCAGAGCCGGCGGTCGCGCCGCTGCCGTGGGAACGTGAACCGGACCCGCTCCGAGTGCCCGTTCTCGTCCATCACCACCAGCGTGTTGCCCTCGGAGTAGCAGGGGAAGTAGCCGTACACCACGGCGGCTTCGAGGACCTGCTCCGAGACGAAGCGCTCCAGCCAGTACCGCAGCCGGGGCCGGCCTTCGGTCTCCACCAGCTCCTCGTACGACGGGCCTTTGCCGCCCCGGGCGCCGCGCAGCCCCCACTGGCCGAGGAACGTGGCGCGCTCGTCCAGCATCGACGAGTAGTCCGCCAACTGGATGCCCTTCACGACCCGGCTGCCGAAGAACGGCGGCGTCGGGACCGGCGCGGCGGTGTCCACGTCAGACCGGACCGACTCGTCGTCCAGGCCCGGCAGGCCGGCCTCGGCCTGGTGCTCCTGGTGGCGTTCCCGGCGCGCGCGGCGCTCGGCGAGCTTGCGCTCCCGGTCCTCGTCGACGGCCACGGCGCCGCCGCGCTTGACCGTCATCACCTTGTCCATCAGCGACAGGCCCTCGAAGGCGTCCCGCGCGTAATGCACCTCGCCGGAGTACACGTTGCGCAGGTCGTCCTCGACGTACGCCCTGGTCAGCGCGGCGCCGCCGAGCATCACCGGCCAGCGCTCGGCCATCCCCCGGGAGTTCAGCTCCTCCAGGTTCTCCTTCATGATCACGGTGCTCTTCACTAGCAGCCCGGACATCCCGATGGCGTCGGCCTTGTGCTGGTCGGCGGCCTCGAGGATGGCCGTGATCGGCTGCTTGATGCCGAGGTTGACCACGGTGTAGCCGTTGTTGGACAGGATGATGTCGACGAGGTTCTTGCCGATGTCGTGCACGTCGCCTTTGACCGTGGCGAGCACGATCGTGCCTTTGCCGCCATCGTCGGTCTTCTCCATGTGCGGCTCGAGGTGGGCCACCGCGGTCTTCATCACCTCGGCGGACTGCAGCACGAACGGCAACTGCATCTGACCGGACCCGAAAAGCTCCCCCACGACCTTCATGCCTTCCAGCAGCAGGTCGTTGATGATCTCCAGGGCGGCGCGGTTCTCCAACGCGGTGTCGAGGTCGGCCTCCAGCCCGTTGCGCTCCCCGTCGATGATCCGGCGCTTGAGCCGCTCGTCCAGCGGCAGCGCCAGCAGCTCCTCGGCGCGGGTGGCGCGCGCCGAGGCGGCGTCCACGCCTTCGAAGAGGTCGATGAACTTCTGCAGCGGGTCGTACCCTTCGCGGCGCCGGTCGTAGACCACGTCAAGGGCGACCTCGCGCTGCTCGTCCGGGATCTTCGACATCGGCAGGATCTTGCTGGCGTGCACGATCGCCGAGGTCAGCCCGGCCTGCTGGCACTCGTGCAGGAACACCGAGTTCAGCACCTGGCGGGCCGCCGGGTTCAGGCCGAACGACACGTTGGAGATGCCGAGGGTGAAGTTCGCCCGGGGGTAGAGCCGGGCGATCTCGCGGATCGCGTCGATGGTCTCGATAGCGTCCCGGCGGGTCTCCTCCTGGCCGGTGGAGATCGGGAAGGTCAGGCAGTCGATCAGGATGTCCTCGCGGGCGAAGCCCTTCGAGGTCAGGTCGTCGATCAGCCGGGACGCGACCCGCACCTTCCAGTCCTTGGTGCGCGCCTGGCCCTCCTCGTCGATGGTGAGCGCGATCAGCGCGGCGCCGTGCTCGGCGGCCAGCGGCAGCATCCGGGCGAACCGGGACCGCGGGCCGTCGCCGTCCTCGTAGTTGACCGAGTTGATGACGCAGCGACCGCCGAGCATCTCCAACCCGGCCTCGATCACCACGGGCTCGGTGGAGTCCAGCACGATCGGCAGGGTGCTGGCCGTGGCGAACCGGCCGGCCAGCACCCGCATATCGCCGGCGCCGTCGCGGCCCACGTAGTCGACGCACAGGTCGAGCACGTGGGAGCCGGAGCGGGTCTGGTCCCGGGCGATCTCCACGCACTGTTGCCAGTCCGCGGCGAGCATCGCCTCCCGGAACGCCTTGGAGCCGTTGGCGTTGGTCCGCTCCCCGATCATCAGCACGGAGGCGTCCTGCGCGAACGGCACGTGGTGATACAACGAGGCCACGCCGGGCTCCTGCTCCGGCTCGCGCACCGCGCGCTGCGCGCCTTCGAGCCTGGCCACGACGGTGCTGATGTGCTCGGGGGTGGTGCCGCAGCAGCCGCCGACCAGGCGGGCGCCGTAGTTGACCACGAAGTCGTGAAGCGCGTCGGCCAGCTCGTCCGGGGTCAGCGGGTAGCGGGCGCCCTCCGGGGTGAGCTCCGGCAGGCCGGCGTTCGGCATCACCGAGATGTCGATCCGGGCGTGCTGCGACAGGTGCCGCAGGTGCTCGCTCATCTCCGCGGGGCCGGTGGCGCAGTTCAGCCCGATCAGGTCGATGCCGAGCGGCTCCAGCGCGGTCAGGGCGGCGCCGATCTCGCTGCCCAGCAGCATGGTGCCGGTGGTCTCGACGGTGACCTGGCAGATCAGCGGCACACTCCGACCGGCTTCGGCCATCGCGCGCTTGGAGCCGATCACGGCGGCCTTGGCCTGCAGGAGGTCCTGGCAGGTCTCCACCAGCAGGCCGTCCGCCCCGCCTTCGATCAGACCAAGAGCATTTTGTTGGTACGCGTCGCGCAGCACCGCGAACGGGGCGTGGCCCAGGGTCGGCAGCTTGGTGCCGGGGCCGATCGAGCCGAGCACGTACCGGGGCTGGTCGGGGGTGGACCAGGCGTCGGCGGACTCCCGGGCGATCCGGGCCGCGGCGTGGGAGAACTCGTAGATGCGTTCGGTGATGCCGTACTCGCCGAGGTTGGCGTAGTTGGCGCCGAACGTGTTGGTCTCCACGCAGTCGGAGCCGGCCTCGAAGTACGCGTCGTGAATCCCCCGCACGACGTCCGGGCGGGTCACGTTGAGCACCTCGTTACAGCCTTCATGACCCTCGAAGTCGTCGAGGGTCAGGTCGGCCGCCTGAAGCATGGTGCCCATCGCCCCGTCGGCGACGAGAACGCGGTCGGTCAGGGCCTGGGACAGAGAACGCGCGTCAGCCACATGCTCAGGCTAACCGGAGAAACGTCACGGAACGGGTCGGGTGGTGACCGCTCCCACACCACGGGCGTCTGAGGCCAAGGCTGGGTGCCAAGATCGGCTTCACGGCGGAGCCTCCCACCGAGCCGCAGCGCAGGGACGTAGGCTGTCCCGGTGACCGAGTTCGACGGCCTGCCGGTGCTGGACAACCCTGTGGTGATCGCCGCCTTCGAAGGGTGGAACGACGCCGCTGACGCCGCCACGGCGGCGGTGGAGCATCTGGAGACGACGTGGCAGTCGCGCCCCGTGGCCGAGCTCGACTCGGACGAGTACTACGACTTCCAGGTGATCCGGCCGACGATCTCGATGACGGAAGGCGACGACGTCGCGATCCAGTGGCCGACCACGCGGTTCACGGTGTGCCGCCCGCCCGGCACCGAGCGGGACGTGCTGCTCGTGCGGGGCATCGAGCCGAACATCCGCTGGCGCTCCTTCTGCGACGACGTGCTCGAGCTGTGCCACAGCCTCGAGGTGAACCAGATGGTGCTGCTCGGGGCGCTGTTGGCGGACGTGCCGTACACCCGCCCGCTGCCGGTGTCGGGCAGTTCGTCGGACACGGCGCTGGTGGAGCGGCTGCAGCTCGCCCAGACCCGGTACGAGGGCCCGACCGGGGTCGTCGGCGTCCTGCACGAGACCGCGCGGCGCGCGGAGATGCCGGTGGTGTCGTTCTGGGCCCACGTCCCCCACTACATCTCCGAGCCCCCCTGCCCGAAGGCGACCCTGTCGCTGCTGCACCGGGTGGAGGAAGCGTTGGACCTGCCGGTGCCGATGGGCGACCTGGCCGAAGAGGCAGCCGAGTGGCAGGAGCGGGTCGACACCCTCGCGAAGCAGGACTCTGACATCGCCGAGTACGTCCGGGCCCTGGAGCAGCGTGCCGACGACGTGCCGGTGGAGCCGCTGACCGGCGAGGACATCGCGCGGGAGTTCGAGAAGTACCTGCGCCGGCGCGGCGGCCCGCCGTCTGCCGCCGGCCCGAGCCCCACCCCGTCGAGCCCCTGACCCGGGGCTCCCCCGCCAGGCCAGGTCCCCAGCCCGCTGGTTCGCCTTCTCGCAGATCGCGCGGCGTGTTGCGCGTCACTGCGCTCAACGGCTTCCTAGGATGCTAGGGATAGAAGGAGAGGAGCGTTCATGAGGATCAACCCCGGCTCGCCCGAGAACCCCAGCCGGCAGATCGCCGCGCAACTGCGCGCCCAGATCCTGGGCGGCAGCTACCAGCCCGGCGAACGACTGCCGTCGATACCCGCGCTCACCGAGGGGTACGGCGTGGCCAAGCAGACCGTGCAGCGCGCCATCGACCAGCTGCGCATCGAAGGGCTGCTCGTCACCAAGCCCGGCTCCGGCACCTACGTGCGCGCCACGCGCCGCCGGCTGTCACGCCTGTCCCGGGGCCGCTACGGCACGGTGCGCGGCTACCACGCCGCGCTGCCGGTCCGGTACCGGCGACGGGTCTACTTCGCCGGGATCGAGCAGCCGTCCGGCGATGTGGCGCACGCCTTCGGCGCCGCGTCCGGCGCCGCGTCCGGCGCCTCCCTGCTGGTGCGGCGGCACCTGCTCGTCGACGGCGAGCAGCCGGTCGAGGTCGGCGCCGCGTGGCTGTCGCCTGGCGGCATCCCCCGAGACGACGCGCTGCTGCGCGCCGAAGCGCTCGACCAGCCGCTCTACCAGGCGGTCGAGGAGGCGACCGGCAGGCGGTACGGCACAGCCGCCGACCAGATCACCACGCGACTGGCGACCCCGGACGAGGCGCAGCTGCTGCGCATCCGGCCCGACACCCCGGTCCTGGCGCTGCTGCACATCGCCCGCGACACCCACGGCGACGTGATCGAGGTGAGCACCTGCTGCTGGCCCGGCCCGACCTCCGCGCTCACCGACGAGTACCAGGTGCCCGGCCCGACGCCGGGCCAGCACGGCGAGCTCACACCGCCCGAGCCGGGCAGCGACCTCACCCTCGCCTGAGGCGCCGCTGGGCGTGGGTCCGCCGGCTCACCGGGCGGCCTGGCCGAACTCTTTCACGCCGTGTCGATCCCGCCACTGGCCGTCGGGCCGGCGAGCGGCGAGGATCGTCAGTGTGATCACTCGCGCAGACGTCGACGCCGCGACCCGCCGGATCGCCGGGCTGGTGCGGCGCACCCCGGTCGCCCAGGTGGAAGCCGACCTCTTCAGCCCCGAAGGGTCGGCTCCGCCCGGCGAGCTGTGGCTGAAACTGGAGCACCTGCAGCACACCGGCTCGTTCAAGACCCGCGGCGCGACCAACCGGATCCTCGCGGCGGCCGAGTCCGGCGAGCTGTCGAAGGAGGCCGGCGTGGTCGCGGCGTCCGGCGGCAACGCCGGGCTCGCCGTGGCGCACGTGGCTAAGCGGCTCGGCATCCCGGCCGAGGTGCACGTGCCGGAGCACGCCCCGCCGGTCAAGGTGGCGAAGCTGCGCGCCCTCGGCGCGGCGGTGCGGCAAGGCGGCAGCCAGTACGCCGAGGCCTACGACTCGGCGGTGAAGCGGGCCGCCGACACCGGCGCGCTGTTCTGCCACGCGTACGACCAGCCGGAGATCTGCGCCGGCCAGGGCTCTGTCGGACTGGAGCTGGCCGAGCAGATCCCGAACCTCGACACGGTGCTCGTCGCGGTCGGCGGCGGCGGGCTGATGGCCGGGGTCGCCACGGCGCTCGCCGGCCAGGCCCGCGTCACAGCCGTCGAGCCCGAGACCATCCCTACGCTGCGCGCCGCGCTGGACGCGGGGCGGCCGGTCGACATCGAGGTCTCCGGGATCGCCGCCGACTCCCTGGGCGCTCGCCGGATCGGCGAGATCGCCTACCAGGTCGCGGTCCGGGAAGACGTCGGGAGCGTGCTGGTCTCCGACGAGGCGATCATCCGGGCGCGTCGCCTGCTGTGGCAACGGTGCCGGATCGCGGTCGAGCACGGCACGGCGGCCGCGCTCGCGGCCCTGATCGCCGGCGCCTACCTGCCGGCCGAGGGCCAGCGGGCAGCGGTGCTGCTCTGCGGCGCCAACACCGACCCGAGCGACCTGGCCGGCTGAGCCGGATCTGCCCCGCGGAGTTGCCCGCGCGGCTTGGCCGGCTGAGCGTCGTACCGACGACTAAAGCAGCACGTCGACGCCGAGCAGAGCGTCGACCGCGTCGGCGACCAACCGCGGCGCGCCGGGGTCTTCGCCTTTTCCGGCGAGCGCGTCGGCCACCCAGCCGTCGACCGCCGCCAAGGCTCCAGGGGTGTCCAGGTCGTCGGCGAGCCGCTCCCGCAGCGCCGCTGTGAGCGCGGCGCCGTCCGGGCCGGCGCCGAGGCCCATCGCGTCGCGCCACAGCGCCAGGCGCTGCTGCCCCACCTTGAGCACGTCGTCGGTCCACTCGCGGTCGGCGCGGTAGTGACCGGCCAGCAGGGCGAGCCGGATCGCCATCGGGTCCACCTTCTCGCCGCGCTGGTCGCCCCGCAGCCGGGAGACGAAGACCAGGTTTCCTCTGCTCTTGGACATCTTCTCGCCGCGCAGGCCGATCATGCCAGCGTGCACGTACGCGCGAGCGAAGGGCCGCGCCCCGGTGAGCACCTCAGCGTGCGCCGCGGAGCACTCGTGGTGCGGGAAGATCAGGTCGTTGCCGCCGCCCTGCACGTCGACCTGGTCGCCGAGCAACTCCAGCGCGATCACCGCGCACTCGATGTGCCAGCCCGGCCGCCCCGGGCCCAGCGACGCGGGCCACGCCGGCTCGCCGGGGCGCGCGCCACGCCACAGCAGCGGGTCGAGCTGGTCGCGCTTGCCTGCCCGCTCCGGGTCGCCACCTCGCTCGGCGGACAACCGCAGCATCAGGTCGCGGTCGTAGCCGGACTCGTACCCGAAGTGCTCCGAGGACGCGATGTCGAAGTAGACGTCGCCTGCGCCGTCATCGAGACGGTACGCGGCGCCCATGTCGAGCAACCGCTCGATCTGCGATGCGATCTGCGGGATCGACTCGACGACGCCGACGTAGTGCTGCGGCGGCAGCAGCCGCAGCTTCTCCATGTCCTCCCGGAACAGCGCGGTCTCGCGCATCGCGAGCACCACCCAGTCCTCGGCGTCACGCTCGGCCCGCTCCAGCAGCGGGTCGTCGATGTCGGTGACGTTCTGTACATACCGGACCTCATGGCCGGCGTCTGCCCAGACCCGGTAGATCAGGTCGAAGGCCATCATCGTCGCCGCGTGGCCCAGGTGCGTGGCGTCGTACGGGGTGATCCCGCAGACGTACATCGTGGCGGGCTCGCCGGGCGACGGGACGACGAGGCGGCGCGCGTCAGCGGCGGTGTCGTGGAGCCGGAGTTCGGCGCCGCTCCCGGGCAGACGCGGCAGTCTCGGGGCCAACCAGGAGTCCATGATCTCCACCTTATCCACGCCCGCGCGGGCGGCCGCCGCGCCGGATGCGACGTGCGTCACTGTCCAGGGTCCGGCGCCTTGAGCTCAAGTCCGCTTCACGTATTACGGTCTGCTTCGAGCCCGGCTCGCGGCGGCCCGAGGCAGGATTGTCACACCCGTATGGCACGGTGTCGCCACCCCGACGTGAATGAGGCGCCACATGGACATGGAAGTCACAGCCTGGACCTCGCTGTACCACACGATGCACGCCCAGCAGGACACCCGGCCGTTCGCCAAGGCCACGCTGCGGCGCATCGGGCGGTTCGCGCGGCCGCACCGCAGGCTGCTCGTCTGGTTCCTCACGCTCAGTGTGGTCACAGCAGTGCTCGCGGTCGCCACGCCGGTGATCGCCGGCTGGGTGGTGGACGCGCTGGTCAACCAGGCGCGGCTGGAGGTCGTGCTCTGGCTGGCGGGCCTGATCGCCGTGGTGGCGGTGGCAGAAGCCGGGCTCGGCCTGGTGAACCGCTGGCTGTCGGCGAGCATCGGCGAGGGCCTGATCGTGGATCTGCGCACCACCGTGTTCGACCACGTGCAGCGGATGCCGATCGCCTTTTTCACTCGTACCAGAACCGGCGCGCTGGTCAGTCGGTTGAACAACGACGTGATCGGCGCCCAGCGGGCCTTCGCCGACCTGCTCTCCGGCGTCGTCACGAACCTGGTGATGCTGGTCCTGGCGCTCGCCGTGATGATCAGCATCTCCTGGCAGGTGACGCTGCTGGCGCTGTTGCTGCTGCCGGTGTTCGTGCTCCCGGCGCGGCGGATGGGCGGCAGGCTGGCGCGGCTGGAGCGGGAGGCAGCCGACCACAACGCCGCGATGGGCACTCAGATGACCGAGCGCTTCTCCGCGCCCGGCGCGACCCTGGTCAAGCTGTTCAGCCCGCCGGCGCAGGAGTCGGCGGAGTTCGCGGCCCGGGCTCGCCGGGTGCGGGACATCGGGGTGCGCACCGCGATGGTGCAGTGGGTGTTCATCACCGCACTGACGCTGGTCTCGGCGCTGGCGCTGGCGCTGGTGTACGGGCTCGGCGGCTTCTACTCCCTGCGGGGCGCTCTCGAGCCCGGCGCGGTCGTCGCGCTCGCGCTGCTGCTCACCCGCTTGTACGCGCCACTGACCGCGCTGGCCAGCGCCCGGGTCGAGGTGATGAGCGCCCTGGTGAGCTTCGCGCGGGTGTTCGAGGTGCTGGACCTGGAGCCGCTGATCAAGGAGAAGCCGGACGCGCGCGAGGCGCCCGACGGGCCGGTGTCGCTGGAGTTCGACCGGGTCAGCTTCGCCTACCCCTCGGCCGACAAGGTGTCGCTCGCGTCGCTGGAGGAGGTCGCCGTGATCGACACTCGCGGCGGCGACCGGGTGCTGCACGAGGTGTCGTTCACGGTCGAGCCGGGGCAGATGGTCGCGCTGGTCGGCTCCTCGGGGGCCGGGAAGTCGACGATCGCGCAGTTGGCGCCGCGGCTCTACGACGTCGACGAGGGCGCGGTCCGGCTCTCGGGGGTCGACGTGCGGGACCTGACCGCCGACTCGCTCCGCGAGGCGATCGGGTTGGTCACCCAGGACGGGCACCTGTTCCACGAGACCGTGCGCGCCAACCTGCTGCTCGCCCGGCGGAACGCCACGGAAGAGGATCTGTGGGACGCGCTGCGCCGCGCCCGGCTCGACGACCTGGTGCGCGGGCTGGCCGACGGCCTGGACACGGTGGTCGGCGAGCGCGGGTACCGGCTCTCTGGCGGCGAGCGGCAGCGGCTGACAATCGCCCGGCTCCTGCTCGCCCGACCGCATGTGGTGATCCTGGACGAGGCGACCGCGCACCTGGACTCCACCTCCGAGGCGGCGGTGCAGGAGGCGCTGGGCGAAGCGCTCGCGGGGCGCACCGCGCTGGTGATCGCGCACCGGTTGTCGACAGTGCGCGCCGCGGATCAGATCCTGGTGATCGAGGACGGCCGGGTGGCACAGCGCGGCACGCACGCCGAGCTGCTCGCGGCGGGCGGTCGCTACGAGGAGCTGTACCGCACCCAGTTCGAGCAGCCCGCCGATCAG
>WHSM01000419.1 GCA_009380105.1 Micromonosporaceae bacterium | reverse complement strand
GTGCAGGTCCAGCCGGACAGTGACCCGGTCTCGAAGCCGCCGTTGACGAGCAGATTCGCCGCGTGCGCCGGAGCCAGTGCGATGGTGAGCGCGGCGGTGGCGAGCGCGGCGACCGCCACTGCCAGCCACGCCGCCCGGAGCCTCAGCGCCATGATGCCTCCCCAGGTCCTCACGGGCGCGTTGCGTCGGGTATGTCTTCTCTCGTGGTGGTGTCACGGTAGGTGTGGCGTACGCTAACTGTCAAGGTTGTTAACAGTTTTCGAGTGGCGACCCGGCGTCGGCGCATAGAAGCGTCACCCCGGGAACCACGTTCGTTCAAGACTTGAATCAAAACTTGGGCGACTTTCTTCAAGGCTTATATTGACACGTACTTGTAGCGGTCATAACGTGCGGTCGACTCCTGCCGGAGGGTAGACCGAACGAAGGGAACCGGGTTCATGCGTTCCGTTCTCGCACAAACGCCGCGCGCGTCGCGGTGGCGAACCCCGATCATCGCGGCGCTGTTGGGCGTCACCGTCACTGTGGGACTCACCGGCCCGGTGAACGCCGGCAAAGCGACCTACCTCGACCCGGACGCGAGCGTCTCGACCCGCGTCGCCGACCTGCTGAAGCGAATGACGGTCGCGGAGAAGGCCGGTCAACTGCAGCAGATCGCGGTCACCCGGCTGCAGGGCGACTGCTTCTGGAGCGGCGGCGAGTTGCGGGACTCGTGCCTGAAAGAGGTGCTCGCCGACCAGCACGCGGGATCGATCCTCTCCGGCGGCGGCATGCCACCTCCGAACAACACCCCCCGCGACTGGGCGGAACTGACCAACGCCATTCAGCGGTACGCCATCGAGCACTCGCGCCTCCGCATCCCGATCGTCTACGGCGTCGACGCCGTGCACGGGCACAACAACGTGCTCGGCGCGACGATGTTCCCGCACCAGATCGGGCTCGGCGCCACCTGGGACCGCGAGCTCGTCGAGGACGTCGGCCGTTCCACCCAGCGCGCCGTGGCTGCCACCGGGACCACATGGAACTTCTCCCCCGTCGCCGACCTGGCCCGCGACCACCGGTGGGGCCGCTATTACGAGACCTTCGCAGAGGACCCGCTGCTCGCCGGCGCGCTCAGCGCGGCCAGCGTCGAAGGCCAGCAGGACCGCTCCAGCGGCACCCCGGTCGCGGCCACCGTGAAGCACTTCGCCGGGTACTCCGAGCCGAGCAACGGCCACGACCGGGTGCCGGCCGATGTGTCGATGCGCTACCTGCAGGACACGCTCCTGCCGCCGTACCAGCAAGGAGTCGCCGCTGGCGCGCTCACCGTGATGGTGAACTCCGGCGCCGTCAACGGGATCCCGGCCCACGCCTCGAAGCACCTGCTCACCGATGTGCTGCGGCGCCAGTGGAAGTTCGACGGGCTGGTTGTCAGCGACTGGAACGACGTGCGCAGCCTCCAGACCGCATACCACGTGGCCGCCGACTACCCGCGCGCCATCGCCAAGGCCGTCAACGCCGGCGTCGACATGACGATGCTGCCGCCGGACGACCGCGGGTTCCACGCCAGCCTGCTCACCGCCATCGAGAAGGGGCTCATCTCCCGGGCCCGCCTGGATCAGGCCGCCGGCCGGGTGCTCACGCTGAAGTTCCGGCTGGGGCTCGTCGACCAGCCGTACGTCGACCCGGAGCAGGCTGACGACGTCGTACTCGGCGCCGACAAGGCCCTCGCGCGGCGGGCCGCCGCCGAATCGACGGTGCTGCTGCGCAACCAGGAGGGCGCGCTGCCGCTCGGCGGCTCGGCGAAGAAGATCCTGGTCACCGGGCCCAGCGCGGACTCCATGCCGAACCAGCTCGGCGGCTGGTCGATCGGCTGGCAGGGCGTGCCGGACGGCGTCACGGTCCCGGGGACGACTGTCGCCGAAGGCCTGAAAACCGGAGCTCCGGACGGGACGACCGTCAACCACGTGGCCGACCCGGACAGGGCGGTCGTGGAGGCGAAGGACTCCGACGTGGCGATCGTCGTGGTCGGTGAGAAGCCCGGCTCCGAAGGCCCGGCGGACTCGCCCCGGCCCGTGCTGGCTGCGGGCCAGCAGGCCCTGGTCAAGGCGCTGAACGCCACCGGTACCCCCGTCGTCGAGGTGGTCGTGGCCGGGCGTCCGCTGGTGCTCGGCGACGCCGCCGAGCCCGACGCGCTGCTCATGGCGTGGCTGCCCGGCACCGAAGGCGGCGGCGCGGTCGCCGACATCCTGTACGGCAGGACCAACCCGAGCGGCCGGCTGCCGGTCTCCTGGCCCAAGGCCCTCGGCAACGACCCGCTCCACTACCAGCAGTTGCCCGGCACGAACGGCGGCCCCGAGTCCAGCTACCACGCGGCGTACGCGTTCGGGGCGGGACTGTCCTACACCACGTACACGACCGGCACGCCGACGCTGAGCCGCGACGCCGTCGGGCCTCGGGGGACGCTGAAGGTCAGCGTGCCGGTCGCCAACACCGGCCAGCGCGACGGCGACCTGGTCGTCCCGGTGTACGCCGCGCAGCCGACCAGCTCGGTGCTGGCCCCGCCGAAGCGACTCGTCGGCTTCGCTCGAGCGCGCCTCGACGCCGGAGAGCGGAAGACCGCGCACATCGACGTGCCGGTGTGGCTGCTCGCCGTCACCGGCGGCGACGTCGACGGCGCGGGTCCGCGCCGGGTCGCGCCGGGCTCGTACCAGATCGTGGTCGGCGACGAGAAGGCGTCGTTCATGGTCCGTTGATTCCTTGACCGCCGGAGCGCGTTCCGGCGTGGCCCGGCGGTCGCTGATTTCCTGGGGAGGCTCACCATGATCCAACTACGCAGAGTCGCTGTCGTCAGCGCGGTGCTGGCGACCGCCGCGGCCGTGGTCTTCCAGATCGCGGCGACGAAGGACCCCGCCCAAGCCGCCGTCGGGCCGCTGACGTGGGCGGACGAGTTCAACGGGGCCGTCGGCACGGGCCCGGACCCGGCCAAGTGGAAGCACGACATCGGCGGCCACGGCTGGGGCAACAACGAGCTGCAGTACTACACCAACAGCGCCCGCAACGCCGCCCACGACGGCAACGGCAACATGGTGATCACCGCGCGCAGAGAGAACCCGGCCGGCTACCAGTGCCACTACGGCACGTGCGATTACACCTCCGCGCGGCTGCTCACGGCCGGCACGTTCGACCAGGCGTACGGCAGGTTCGAAGCCCGGATCAAGATCCCGCGCGGTCAGGGGATCTGGCCGGCGTTCTGGATGCTGGGCAACGACATCGGCAGCAACCCGTGGCCGAACAGCGGCGAGATCGACATCATGGAGAACATCGGCCGCGAGCCCAGCACGGTGCACGGCAGCCTGCACGGCCCCGGCTACTCCGGCGGCAACTCGATCACCGCGTCGTACACGTTGCCGAACGGGCAGCGGTTCGCCGACGGCTTCCACACGTTCACCGTGGACTGGGCGCCGGACGCGGTGACCTGGCACGTCGACGGCGTTCAGTACTCCCGGAAGACGCCGGCCGACGCGGGCGGCAACCGGTGGGTCTTCGACCATCCGTTCTTCATGCTGCTGAACGTGGCGGTCGGCGGGCACTGGCCGGGTTACCCGGACGGCAGCACGGTGTTCCCGCAGACCATGACGATCGACTACGTGCGGGTGCACGCGCACGACAGCGGCGGCAGCCGCGTCGGGCAGATCACCGGGCTGGCCGGCAAGTGCGTCGACGTCGCGGCCGCCAACACCGCCGACGGCACGCAGGTCCAGCTCTACACCTGCAACGGGACTGACGCCCAACGCTGGACCATCGGCGCCG
>WHSM01000158.1 GCA_009380105.1 Micromonosporaceae bacterium | reverse complement strand
GCCCTGCGACTCGTCGCGAAGCGGCTGGCCGCGACCCGGGCTGATCACGGCGCCGACGCCGTCGGCGTCTACCTCGGCAACCCGAATGTCCACAACTACGGCAGCCTGACCCACGGCCTGACGTTCCTGCGGGAGCTCGGCACCCGCAACCGGTTCTCGGCCACGTCGGTGGACCAACTGCCGCACCAGATGATGTCGTGGCTGCTGTACGGGCACCAGTTGCTGCTGCCGATCCCGGACATCGACCGCACGTCGTACTTCCTGGTGTTCGGCGCGAACCCGATGGCCTCCAACGGCAGCCTGATGACCGTCCCGGATTTCAAGCGGCGGCTGACAGCCCTGCAGGAGCGGGGCGGCAAGATGGTCGTGTTCGACCCGCGCCGCACCGAGACCGCCGCGCGCGCCGACGAGCATCATTTCGTGCGCCCCGGCACGGACGCGGCACTGCTGTTCGCGCTGCTTCGCACGATCTTCGACGAAGGGCTGGAGACCCCGCTGCCGTACGCGGACGGGCTGGACCAGGTCCGGGAGGCGGTCGAGCCGTTCGCTCCGGAGCGGGTCGCCGACGTGACCGGCGTGGACGCCGAGACGATCCGCCGGATCGCCCGCGAGTACGCCGCGGCCGACGGCGCTGCCTGCTACGGGCGCATGGGCGTGTCCACGCAGCGTTTCGGCGTGCTGTGCCAGTGGGCGATCCAGATGCTCAACATCGTCACCGGCAACCTGGACCGGGTCGGCGGCGCTCTGGTGACCAACCCGGCCGTCGATCTGCTCGGCGCCGGCCTGGCGGGGCGGGGCCACCTGGGACGGTGGCGCAGCCGGGTGCGCGGGCTGCCGGAGTTCGGCGGCGAGCTGCCGGTGGCGACGCTCGCCGAGGAGATCGCGACGCCGGGCAAGGGGCGGATCCGAACCCTGATCACTGTCGCCGGCAACCCGGTCCTGTCGACGCCGAACGGCCCGCAGCTCGAACAGGCGCTGTCCCATCTGGACTTCATGGTCGCGATCGACATCTACGTCAACGAGACCACCCGGCACGCCGACGTGATCCTGCCGCCCACCACGGCGTTGGAGCACGACAACTACGACCTGGTGTTCCACGCGCTCGCGGTGCGCAACACCGCCCATTACACCCCGGCGCTCCTGCCGGCGTCGGGCGGCGCGCGGCACGACTGGCAGATCATCGGCGAGTTGGTGCGCCGCTACCGCCGGGCGCTCCGCGCGGCGCGGGTCAGGCCCAAGGGCCGCTGGCTGAACCGGTTCGGGCGAGGGCTCGCGCTGCGGCTGCGCCCGGATCAGATCCTGGCGCTGTTGCTGCGCCGTGGCCCGTACCAACTCAGTCTCGGCAGGCTGCGCCGCGAGCCGCACGGGATCGACCTCGGGCCGCTGCGGCCGAGCATGCCGGGCGCGCTGCGCACGAAGAACAAGCGGATCCAGTGCGCGCCTGAGCTGCTGCTGGACGGCCTCGCCGAGGCGACATCCGAGCTGCTGGCGCCCCCGAACGGCGAGCTGCGACTGATCGGGCGGCGGCACCTGCGCAGCAACAACTCGTGGCTGCACAACTCCGAGCGCCTGGTGAAAGGCAAGCCGCGACACCAGTTGCTGGCGCATCCGGACGACCTGGCCGCCCGTGGCCTCGCCGACGGCCAGTTGGCACGAGTGCGGTCCCGCACCGGTGAGGTCGAGGTCGAGGTGAGCGCGAGCGTGGACATGATGCCGGGCGTGGTGAGCCTGCCGCACGGCTGGGGCCACAGCCGTCCCGGCGTCCAGTTGAACGTCGCCAGCCGCGTGCCCGGCGTGTCCGCCAACGACCTGACCGACCATGAACATCTGGACTCGCTGTCCGGCAACGCCGCGCTCAACGGCGTGCCCGTCACCATCGAGCCCGCGCCGGTCAGTCGGCCTGCGGCGCCTGCGGTGCCACGCTGAGCCCGGCCAGCGCGTGAGGGTTGTGCAGCGACCGCCCGGTGAGGTCTTCCACACGCCGCAGCCGGTAGCGGGCCGTGTTCGGGTGGCAGTACATCCGCTTGCCGGTCTCGGCGGCGGAGGCGTCGGCCGCCAGCCACTCGCGCGTGGCGGGATGGAGAACGTCGGCTTGCCGCCCGCGCTGCAGGCGTTTCTCGATGAACTTCAGCGTCGCGCGACGTGTCAGGTGGCATGGTGAAGTTCACTGGGGGCGTGATGGTGGTTTCTCAAGTGGTTGCGCAGGGGTTTTCGACGCGGGTCGATTAGCGACGGAGGGATGAATTCTGGATGACCATCGTCGGCTATTTGAACCTCCCATTCGCCTTTGTGTATCAGCCGGTGGTGATGTCCGCACAACAGGACGCCGTTATCAAGATCGGACACGCCTCCATCCGCCCAATGGCGAATATGGTGAGCCTCGCACCACTGTGGGTGGCGGTCGCAGCCCGGAAAGGCGCATCCTTTGTCCCGGAGAATGAGCGCGCGGCGTTGCGCGGGGGTGAACAGCCGGACCGCGCGACCCAGGTCCAGGGGCATGGAATCTGTGCCGAGGACTGCGGGGATGATCTGGGCGTCGCAGGCCACCCGACGCAGCGCGCCCGGAGAGAGCCGCTCACCCGTGTCGAGGGCGCCGGCGGCGACCTGCCCGCGCAGTTTGTGGTAGTCGATGGTGACCACGATCTGCGGCGTCTCGCCGCGCTGGGTCGGCAGGTCCCCGCGGCGCAACACGCGCCGGCAGGCTTCGAGCAGGGCGTCGGCGGCACGGGCGGCGGGGGTGCGCTTGTCGGGCAGCCCCGCGTCGCTGGGCCGAGGCTTCGCCAGAGGATCAAGCGCGCGCTGGACCGTCGCCGCGCTTTCGGTGTCGAGGCGGCCGCGCAGCCACACCGTGCCGTGCCCGTCGTCGGTGAACACGAGCTCCCGCCGCAGGTGAGCGCGGTTCTCCTCGTAAGCGAGGCGGCGGGCCTCCTCGGAGTCGGCCATCTCCGGGTCGACCACCTCCAGGATCCGCTTGCCCAACCTGGCCAACTGGTGCGGGTCGAACCGTTGCGCGAACCCGACAAGCTGCGCCTCGGCCTTCTCTGCGATGCCTGTCTCGGCGTCGCAGGGCAGGTCCTCGACGGCGCGGGCGATCGCCTGCGCGTGCGGCACGCTGATCTCGCCTTCGGCCAACGCCCGCCGCGTGGCGTCCAGGTCGCGGTCCAACGCGATCGCCAACGCCGTCTGCTTCTTCGCCTCCGCTGGCGTGAGCCGGAGCTTGTGCCGCAGCCACGCCTGCGTCGAGGCCGCGCCGACCCGCCTGGCGATGTCGCGGCCGTGGGCCTCGGCAATAGTCTGCAGTTCCACCGCCGCCAGTTGCGCCTTCAGTTGAGACACCATTGCCAGCACATCGGTGAGCTGAGTGTCGGACGCCGACCACAGCGGCGTACCAGAAATGTCTTTCAAAGAATCAGACAGGCGCGTGAGGGCAACGGCGACCGAGTGGCCGCCGACATCCCCCGCGCTGTGATTCATGCTCACAACATAGAGGCCGGGTACGACAATTTCGGGCCTGGCAGGGCGCTTGGTGAAATAGAGCTGGGAGTTCTTCCTGCCACTCCGGCTGTGCGTTCGTGACTCGCTCTCGATATGTCCAACGGGTGATTCCACGCGCCGGTCCGGCACAGAGTCGATAGCGTCTTGGCGGCCTCTTGCGCCCACAACTTACCAGAGGTAGCTTACCTTCAAGTAACGTCTGTCGACAAGGGCAGTGCCGATGAGCATCAGGCAGGTCAGGGGCGGCGGAGGGCTGCGCCTGGCGGTCTTCGAGCGCGGTGATCCGGCCGCGCCCACGGTGCTGCTGGTGCACGGCTATCCGGACACCCACGCGCTCTGGGACGAGGTGGCGTCGCTCCTGGCGGCGACCTTCCACGTCGTGGCGTACGACGTGCGCGGCGCCGGCGCGTCCGAGGTTCCCCGCCGCCGGCTGGATTACCGGCTCCCGCTGCTCGCCGAAGACCTCTTCGCCGTGGCCGACGCGGTGAGCCCGGACCGGCCGGTGCACGTGGTCGGCCACGACTGGGGCTCGATCCAAGCCTGGGAGCCGGTCACCGCGCCGGGAGCGGGGCGGCGGATCGCCTCGTACACGTCGATCTCAGGACCGTGCCTGGACCACGTCGGTCACTGGATCCGCGAGCGTCACCGCAGCCCGACGCCGCGGGCACTGCGGCAACTCCTCACGCAGTGCCTGCACTCGTGGTACGTGGCGGCGTTCCACCTCCCGGCCGTGGCTCCGGCCGTGTGGCGGCTCGGCCTCGCGTCCCGCTGGGGCGCGGCGCTACGCCGGGTGGAGGGCGTCGCGCCGCGACCGGGCCATCCGGCGCCGACGCTCGCGGACGACGCCGTGCGCGGCATCGAGTTGTACCGCGCCAACATCCTGCAAGTGCTGCTGGATCCAAGACAGCGGCGCACCCAGGTCCCGGTGCAGGTGATCCAGCCGACCCGCGACCACTACGTGCTGCCCGGTTTCCTCGATGGGCTCGAACGCTGGGCCCCCCGGCTCTGGCGGCGAGAGTTGACCGCGAAGCACTGGGCGCCATTGACGCACGCGCCGGAGATGGCCCGGATGGTCGCCGAGTTCGTCGCGCACATCGGCGGCGCGCCGCCGACGTCGGCGCTGGCGCGCGCTGCCGTCTCGCGCGCTGCCGTCGCGCGCCGGGCGTCATGATCGAGAAGCGGAGGCGTCGAAGTCGGCGTAGCGTCAAGGCAGGGTCGACGACCCTCAGGGGAGACATGACTGTCTTCACGGTGCTACTGGACGACGCGACCGCGCTCGGCGATCTCGTCGTTTACTGACTTCCAGCCGACTCACCCGGCAGAGGAGGTGCGTGATGGTCGGCACGAGGACCGGTTTCACGGCTGAGAAGGCGCCCTGCGGCAAGACTGTCGCGGGGGAGCACTATCGGGACACCGACGATGCGGGCCTGGTCATCATCGACGAGTACTACAACTGCGGCTGCCGGAGCATCCGGCACGAGTACCACGACGGCAGCCTTCACACGAGGGTGATCCGGCACGACGGCAAGGTCGTGTCGAATGAGGACCACGGCTCCTGACGTGTCCGCGTCCGGGCCGCTGAGTTACGACGTCGTCATCGTCGGCGGCGGCGCGGCCGGTCTGCGCGCGGCGATCGCCGTGGCGGAGACCGCTCCCGCGCTGAGCGTGGCGATCGTGTCCAAGGTGTACCCGATGCGCAGCCACACCGTCTCCGCGGAAGGCGGGGCGGCCGCCGTCATCAAGGACGTGGACAGCCTCGATGAGCACTTCCGCGACACCGTCTCTGGCGGCGACTGGCTCTGCGACCAGGACGCCGTCGAGTTCTTCGTGGAGGAGGCGCCGAAGGAGCTGCTCCGCCTGGAGCACTGGGGCTGCCCGTGGAGCCGGGAGCCCGACGGGCACGTCGCGGTGCGGCCGTTCGGTGGCATGAAGCAGCAGCGCACCTGGTTCGCCGCCGACAAGACCGGCTTCCATCTGCTCCACGCGCTGTTCCAGACCTCGCTGAAGCACCAGCAGATCGTGCGGCACGACGAGTGGTTCGCCACGAAGCTGCTGGTCGACGACGGCCGGGTGGGCGGCGTGGCAGGGATCGAGCTGGCGACCGGCCGGATCGAGACCATCGCCGCGAAGGCGGTGATCCTGTGCACCGGCGGCTGCGGCCGGGTCTACCCGTTCACCACCAACGCCAACATCAAGACCGGTGACGGGATGGCGCTGGCGTACCGCGCCGGGGGGCCACTGAAGGACATGGAGTTCGTCCAGTACCACCCGACCGGCCTGCCGTTCACCGGGATCCTGATCACCGAGGCGGCTCGGGCCGAGGGCGGCTGGCTGCTCAACCGGGACGGCTACCGCTATCTGCAGGACTACGACCTCGGCAAGCCCGAGCCGCACCCGGTCTTCAAGAGCATGGAGCTGGGGCCACGTGACCGGCTGTCGCAGGCGTTCGTCAAGGAGATGGAGAAAGGCCGGACCATCCCCACGTCGTACGGGCCGATCGTGCATCTGGACCTGCGCCACCTCGGTGAGCAGACCATCGACACCAAGCTGCCGTTCGTGCGGGAGCTGTGCCGGGACTACGAGCGCATCGACCCGGTGCGTGAGCTGATCCCGGTCCGGCCGGTGGTGCACTACATGATGGGCGGGGTCCACACCGACATTGACGGCGCCGCCGGCGTCGCAGGTTTGTACGCTGCCGGGGAGACCGCCTGCGTCAGCATCAACGGCGCCAACCGGCTCGGCTCGAACTCGCTGCCGGAGTGCCTGGTGTTCGGCGCCCGGGCAGGGGAGGCCGCCGCGTCGCACGCCGCCTCGGCGCCGGGGCCGGCGGCTTCGCTGGCAGCGCAGGCCGCCGACGAGCGGCGCCGCCTGGAAGAGCTGCTCCGGCGCGACGGCGGCCGGGAACGGGTCTCGACGCTTCGCCAGGAAATGCAGGCCGCCATGGAGGCCGGCGCCGGGATCTACCGCTCCCGCGACGACCTGGTGAAGTCCGTCGACCGGGTGCACGAGCTGCAGGACCGGTTCCGCTCCGTGCGCCTCACCGACCACAGCCTGACCTTCAACACCGAGCTGATCGCGGCGCTAGAGCTGGAGTTCATGTTGGAGGTGGCCGGCAGCATCCTGCACAGCGCGCTGATGCGGGAGGAGTCGCGGGGCGCCCACCAGCGCGTCGACTTCCCGCGCCGGGACGACGAGCAGTTCCTCGCCCACTCGCTGATCTGCCGCAACGACGACGGATCCTGGCGGATTGAATACCCACCGGTGACCATCACCCGCTGGCCACCCGGAGAACGGGTCTACGGGAGGTGACCATGCGGACCATCGCGCTGCGCGTGGCGCGCTACCGGCCGGAGGACGAGACCGAGCCGACCATGCAGGAGTACGAGGTGCCGCTCCGGGAGGACTGGGCGGTGCTCGACGGCCTGAACCACATCAAGGATCACCTGGACGGCACGCTGTCGTACCGATGGTCCTGCCGGATGGGCATCTGCGGCAGCTGCGGCATGACCGTCAACGGCGAGCCCAAGCTCACGTGCGGCACGTTTCTGACCGACTACGCGCCCGGACCGGTCACTGTGGAGCCGCTGCGCAACTTCCCGGTCGTGCGCGATCTCGTCGTCGACATCAGCGACTTCATGGGCAAGCTGCCGACGGTGTCGCCGTGGATCGTCGACTCGGAGGACGCCGCTCCGGCCGAGGGCGAGCACCTGCAGACACCGGAGGAGCTGGACGAGTACCAGCAGTACAGCATGTGCATCAACTGCATGCTCTGCTACTCGGCCTGCCCGGTCTACGGGCTCGATCAGGACTTCCTGGGGCCCGCGGCGATCGCGCTCGCGCAGCGGTACAACCTCGACTCGCGGGACCACGGCGCGCATCAACGCGTCGACGTGCTCTCCGCCGCCGACGGCGTGTGGAGCTGCACGTTCGTGGGGGAGTGCACCACTGCCTGCCCGAAGGGCGTGGACCCGGCCGGCGCGATCCAACGGTATAAGCTCACGGCCGCGACCGAGTCGGTCAAGTCGCTGCTCATGCCGTGGGGGCGGCGATCGGACCTCCCGAGACCATCCGGAGCCGATCAGGACAACAACGCATGGTCTCGGGAGGTCCGATGACCAGTTATCAGCCTCCGATGTCTCTGTTCTGGTGGCTGCGGCGGCGCTCTTACTTCTTTTTCGCGGTACGCGAGCTGAGCAGCGTCTTCGTCGCCTGGTTCGTGGTGTACCTGCTGCTGCTCGGCCATGCTGTCGCGTCGGGCGAAGCGGCGTACCGGGAATTCGTCGAGTGGAGCGCACGCCCGTGGCTGCTCGGGTTGAACCTCGTGGCCCTTGTGTTCGTGGTCTTCCACGCTGTCACCTGGTTCAGGCTGGCCCCCCAGGCGATGGTGGTCCGGGTCGGCGGGCGACGGGCGCCGCCTTTGTGGGTCGCGGCCGGCCACTACGCGGCCTGGGTCGTGGTCTCCGCGCTGGTGGTCTGGGTGGTGCTGGCGTGATGGCCGCGCCGGCGCGCCGCACCAGGGCAGAGCCGTTGCTGTGGCTGCTGTTCAGCAGCGGAGGCGTCGTGGCGGCGCTGTTCATCCCGGTGCTGCTGTTGTTGTTCGGCGTGGCGATCCCGCTGGGATGGGTGTCGACCCCGGACCACGCTCACCTGCTCGCCGTGCTCCAGCACCCGGTCACCCGCGTCGTGCTGCTCGGGTTGTGCGTGTTGGCGCTGTTCCACTGGGCCCACCGGTTCCGTTACACGCTGCACGAAGGACTGCGGCTCAAACGGCTCGGCACGCTGGTCGAGATCCTGTGCTACGGCGGTGCCGTGGCAGGCTCCCTGATCTCCGCCTACCTGCTGCTATGGGCCTGGTGACGACCGCGTCCCGACCCGCCGATTCTCCGGCCCACCGGCTCTCCGGCCTCGCCGGTCCATGACCTCACCGGGGGTTGATCACTCAAAGGCGTCCTGCCGCGTCTGGTGGGCGTGGCGGCGCAGCAGCGCGTCCCTTTGAGTGATCAACTCGGAGGGGCGGCCCGGGCGCGACGAGCCGTGTGGCGGGCGGCGCGCAGTGGCTCAGGTGTGCGGTGGCCGGCGAGCGCGCCTCGTACCACCTCAAGGGCTGTCTCGGGATCGGTGCGCCAGCCGGCGTGAACGGCGAGCGGGCGGGTCCCACGCCGGGTCCGCAACCACCAGCCCACCTGTTCGTCGTCGATGGTGAGCGGGCTGGTCGCCCCCGCCTCGTCGGCCGGCCACGCCCCTTCAGCGAGCAGCGGGCGGTGCGTCACGCCGACGGTCGGGACACCGAGCACGGCGCCCAGGTGCAGCGCGAAGCCGGCCCGCCGGGGATGGTCCCGGCCGGTCGCGTCGAGCAACACCACGTCAGGCGGCGCGCCCAGCGACCGGATCGCCTGCTCGCACAGCGGTCCGATCCGCAGCGCGAGCAACCCGGCGAGGTACGGCCCCGACGCGACCCCGCGGAACCCGCGGCGGAGCAGCACCCGGCGCCCCTGCGCCAGGACTCCCGCAACCCACGCCGGCTCACCAGCGGCGCCGATCCCGGAGACACCACGCCGAAAACACACCCAACACGCGCCGATGCGGACCAACCGCTCGGGCGCACGCCACAGGAGAGTGCGCCGCGCGCCAAGCGCGAGCTGCGCCGCGACAAGCTCATCCGCGCTCCGGGGCCACACAGCCCAGTCTCCGCGTTCTGTCGACTTTTCGTTGCTACAGCGCACTCCGAAGCGACGGTTTATCGATAAACCGCGGGCACGGAGGGCGAGTGGGGTCGAGGGGTGTCAGGGGGTCAGTGGGGGAGTGTCGAAGAGGTTGGGTTGGCCGTTGCGGTAGCGCTGCTCGTCCACTTGTTTGAGTGCTTCG
>WHSM01000605.1 GCA_009380105.1 Micromonosporaceae bacterium | reverse complement strand
GTTCAACGTGATCATGATCGAGCACGCCGAGGCGATCGTCGCCGGCGCCGAGCTGGCCGGCCGCCCGGTGATCCTGCAGATCAGCCAGAACGCGGTGAAGTTCCACGGCTGGCGCCTGGCCCCGCTGGCGGCGGCCAGCCGAGCGATCGCCGAGGCCTCGACCACCCCGGTGGCGCTGCACCTCGACCATGTGGAGAGCGCCGAGCTGCTGCGGCAGGCGCCGGGGTGCGGCTTCGGCTCCGTGATGTTCGACGCCTCGAAGCTGCCGTACGAGCAGAATGTCGCCGCCACCAAGGCCGCCGCTGAATTCGCGCACGAGCACGGGCTGTGGCTGGAGAGCGAGCTCGGCGAGGTAGGCGGCAAGGACGGCGCCCACGCTCCCGGCGTGCGCACCGACCCGCGCGAAGCCGCGGAGTTCGTCGCGGCGACCGGGGTGGACGCGCTCGCCGTCGCCGTGGGCTCGTCGCACGCGATGACCTCGCAGACCGCGCGGCTCGATCACGAGCTGATCTCACTGCTGCGGGACGCGACCCCGGTCCCGCTGGTGCTGCACGGCTCCTCAGGCGTGCCGGACGCCGAGCTGGTCGCCGCCGTGAAGCACGGGATGGCGAAGATCAACATCGGCACCGCGCTGAACGTCGCCTTCACCGGCGCGGCCAGGTCCTACCTGGAGCGGCGCCCGGACGCGGTCGACCCCAGAAAGTACCTCGCCCCCGCTCGGGACGCGATCACCGAGCTGGTCGCCCACTACTGCCGACTGCTCGCCCCCTGAGCCCCTTGAGCAGCTCCGGGGTCAGCATCACCACCGGCTCCTCGACCGGCAGTTTCAGCTTGTCGGACAGCCACGGCACCCGGTACTGACGCCAGAGCCTGCGCCGGATGACCCGCTCGATCAGGACGCCGATGATCACCCCGCCGACCACGTCGGTGATCCAGTGGTGGCCCAGGTACATCGTGGTGAAGCCGACGGCGATCGGCGGGAACCAGCGCAGCAGCTTGAGCGCCCATGGCCACACCCACGGCGTGAGCAGCATCACCAGCATGCCGTACCAGAGAATCGAGTTCGACGCGTGACCTGACGGGTACGCCATCTGCTCCGGCGCGGTGAACATCTGCACCGAGCCCTTGTACGGCATCGGCCGGTCGGTGAGCACCTTGATCGTGCCGATGCTCCCGTACGACAGCAGGAACGCCCCCACGATCGCGAGGACGGGCTCGACCGACCGCCGCAACCTCCAGTGCACCAGCGCGATGACCAGGCAGAGCCCCAGCAGCGGACCCCCCTGGCCAAGCCGCTCCAGCCACACCGCGATCGTGGAGGGCCCGCTCTCGCGGATGACGGCCAAGAAGTCACGCACCCCGATGTCGATCGACAGGATCGGCTGCCAGTCGATGAGCAACGGCGCCGTCACGACGACGAGCACGACTGCCAGAAGCCCGTCGAACCACCAGCCACCGGGATTCAGCCGCGGCTTCGGCGGCATCTCGTAGTCGGCCGGCCCTTCCGACGAGGGAGGGACAAGCGGCCTGTTCGGCGATATAGCCCGCATGATCTGCCTTGTCACGTCGCGCAGCCTACACATTCTCCACCACCAAGCTTGACACTTAATGACTTGGTGGCTAAAGGAGCCAGGCTACCGTTAACCGGTCACCCCCGGCTCTCTGTGTGACAAACGACGCCTTGCCAACCGGCGACGGATTGCGTGCCACAGCGCGCCCGCCGCCAGCACCGCGACGCCAGCGGCGACGCTCCGCCACGGCAACGTGAACGCGAGCACGACGCATCCGACGACTC
>WHSM01000035.1 GCA_009380105.1 Micromonosporaceae bacterium | reverse complement strand
GTCGTCGAGATGGTCGTGCACGCCGTGAGACATGGCCGCTCCTGCCACTCGCCTGTGGTTCGGCAGCCTACGGGAGACGATCGGGCTGAAAGTAAGCTGCCGATCGCCACGCAGGCGCCACCCGCCTCGCCGGCGGCCAGCTCGCGCGCGAGCACCTCCAGGGCGTCCACAACGCACCTGCCTTCAGCGGATCGGCACCGAACTGTGAGCCGGATCACCGAGCGGCGTCCCAGGCGAGGCCTAGCGTCGCCTCGATATCAGCAGATCGATGGGGGCGACAATCATGAGCACTGCAAGCGCTTCGCCGATAACCGCGGCATTGCCGACGCGGTTGGTCGCCGGCGTGCTCGGCGGTCTGGCCGGCGGGGTCATGTTCGGGATCCTGATGCAGATGATGGGCATGATGGGCATGGTCGCCATGCTCATCGGCAGCGAGTCCGTCGCCTTGGGTTGGCTGGTGCACCTGTTCAACTCGGCGCTGTTCGGCGCGATCTACGCGGTGCTGTTCGGTGCGCGGGCCGACCGGCTCGGCCCCGGCGCGGGCCTCGGCATGTGTTACGGCGTGATCTGGTGGGTCCTCGGCGCGTTGCTGATCATGCCCGCATGGCTGGGCATGGCGGTGTTCCAGCTCAACGCGATGGCGTGGCAGTCGTTGATGGGTCACCTGATCTACGGGCTGATCCTCGGCGTCGTCTACGCCGTGGTGCGCCCACGCATGAGCCGCGGCTGATCGGGGTCATCCTCCTGATCTGCGGAATGGCGACCTTCCTCGACCTCCGCAAGGCCAAGCTCGCCGCCGGGCAGGAGGACGACCTGTCAGAGCGCGTCCACGGCGGCTCGTCAGCCCTGTCCAAGATCGCGGAGGATCCGCCCGCAGGGCCAGACTGGTTAGGCGTGGGCCGCGAGCCGGGCGGCGATTCGCTCGATGCGAGTGGCGAGGTAGCGCTTCTCCGGGACGCTGGCCGTGCGGCTCGCCGCGGCGCGGTAGCGGGCCATCGCGCCCTGGAGGTCCCCGGCCAGCTCCAGCAGATGCGCGCGCGCCGCGTCCAGGCGGTGGTGGCCGCCCAGCCGCCCGCTCACGTCGAGGTCGTCGAGAAGCTTGAGTCCGGCCGGCGGGCCGTGCGTCATGGCCGCGGCCACCGCGTGGTTGAGCGCCACCACGGGGTTGTCGACGATGCGCATGAGCACCTCGTACAGCGCGAGGATCTGCGGCCAGTCGGTCTCCCCCGCGCTCAGCGCCTCGTCGTGCACGGCCGCGATCGCCGCCTGGAGCTGGTACGGCCCCACCTGTCCCTTCGGCAGCGCTTCCGTGAGCAGCGCTACGCCCTCGGCGATGGCGTCGGCGTCCCAGAGCCCGCGGTTCTGCTCGGTGAGCGGAACCAGCTCGCCTTCCGGCGTGGTGCGGGCCGGCCGCCGGGCGTCGGTGAGCAGCATGAGCGCCAGCAGCCCGGCGACCTCGGCGTCGTCCGGAAGCAGCCGGCGCACCTCCCGGGCAAGCCGGATCGCCTCGCCGGACAGGTCGCTGCGCTGCAGGTTCGGGCCGACGCTGCTGGTGTAGCCCTCGTTGAAGATCAGGTAGAGCACGTGCAGCACGGCGTGGAGCCGTTGCGGCCGCTCCTCGTGGCTCGGCATGCGGAACGACGCCCCGGATGCCTTGACGCGCTGTTTGGCGCGGCTGATCCGCTGCGCCATGGTCGCCTCGGGCACCAGGAACGCCTTGGCGACCTCGGCCGTCGTGAGGCCGCCGACGGCGCGCAGCGTGAGGGCGATCGCCGACGGGGAGGTCAGCGACGGGTGGCAGCACAGGAACAGCAGGGCGAGTGTGTCGTCGCGGTCCGTGAGGGACTCGTGGTCGGCCGGCGGCGTCAGCATCCAGTCCAGCGGCGTGCGGACGGCCGCCAGGTCCTCCCGGCGGCGTCGCGCCTGCTCGCTGCGCGCCTGGTCGATCAGCCGCCGGCTGGCGACGTGGATCAGCCAGCCGCGCGGGTTGCGGGGCACGCCGTCGCCGGGCCACTGCACGGCCGCGGCGAGCAGCGCCTCCTGGGCGGCGTCCTCGGCCGCGCCGAAGTCCCAGTGACGCCGGACCAGCACGGCGAGGACCTGCGGCGCCAGTTCGCGCAGCAGGTCCTCGACGGTCGTGTCGGAAGCCGTCACATCTCCACATCCGGCGGCCCGGCCGGCACGGAGCGCACCTCGATCGCCAGGTTCAGCGGGGCCCCGCCGACGCCTGGCGCGGCCGAGGCGCGGGCGGCGATCTGGCACGCGCGCTCCGCGCTGTCGCAGTCGACGATCCAGAACCCGGCCAGCCACTCCTTGGTCTCCGGGAACGGCCCGTCGGTGACCGCGGGACTCCCGTCTCCGGAGGCCCGCACGAGCTTCGCCTCGTCCGGCCCGCTCAGCCCTTCCGCGGTGACCAGCTCGCCGGAGTCGGTGAGCTCCTGGCTGAAATTGATCATGAAGTCGATGTGCGCCTTGATGTCCTCGGCCGGCCAGCTCGTGAGCTGGTAGTCGGCCTGCGAGCCCTGATGCGTCATCAGCAGCATGTACTTCACGGATCTCAACTCCTCGTGGTCGCGCGCCCCGTTCGGGCGCTCTCACCAAGAGGTCGGAGCCCGCGCGACGCTCTCGACATCCTGGCAACCGCACACCGGAAAATCTATTCCGCGAGGTGGCCGTCGCGCAGGGTGAGCACGCGGTCGGCGAGCTCGATGAGGCTCGGATCGTGCGTGGCGACCAGCGCGGTCATACCCCGGGAGTCGACCAGAGCCCGCAGCAGCTCCATGATCGAGCGCCCGGTCTCGGAATCGAGCTGCCCGGTGGGCTCGTCAGCGATCAGCAGCGCCGGATCAGCGGCGAGCGCCCGAGCCACGGCGACCCGTTGCTGCTGACCGCCCGACAGCTCGTACGGGCGCTGCTCGGCGTGCTCGCCCAGACCGATCAGCTCCAGCAGCACCGCCGTCCGCTGGTCCCGCTCCTCGGAGGAGAGCCGGTTGAGTCGCATCGGGACGCTGACGTTCTCAGCCGCGGACAGGATGGGGATCAGGCCGAAGGACTGGAAGACGAAGCCGATCTTCGAGCGCCGCAGTCGCAACAGGCTGCGGTTATCGGCGGCGGTGACGTCCTGGCCATCCAGGGCCACCTGGCCGGTTGTGGGGCGGATCAGGCCGCCGACGATGTTGAGCAACGTCGTCTTGCCGGCGCCGGAGCGCCCCCGTACCACCAGAAGCTCGCCTCGACGCACGGACAGCGACACCTCGCGCAGGGCGGTGACGTCCTCCGAGCTCCCGCGGTACACGTGGCTGACCCCCTCCGCGGTCAGCAGCCGCGGCGCGTCCGGGTCCAGAGGCTTCCGCGCCGCACGCTCCGGAGCCGGCACAGCGGCAACCAGCCCAACGACGGCCGGCCCGGCGACCGGCTCGGGCGGCGGTGTGGCCGGGCGGACCTCCACGTGGTCCGGCTCGAGGTTGAGCCGCACCCGTTCCCGCAGGCGCAACGCCTGCACGAAGTCGGCCGGGAGTTGCATCCGGCCGGCCCGGTCGAGGACCGCGTACTCCTCGGTCACCAGGTGCTCGGCGCCGTCGACGGTGCGGCTGGTGCGGTGTACCTCGGAGGCGGTGCGGCCGTCGCGCATCGCGACAGTGCGACGCACCTGGCGCGCGACGGCCGGGTCGTGAGTCACGACCAGGACCGTCACGCCGAGTTCCGCGTTGACGACCTGCAGCGCGCCGAACACCTGCTCGGAGGTGGCCTCGTCGAGTTCGCCGGTCGGCTCGTCGGCGAAGAGCACCTCCGGGTCGTTGGCGAGCGCGACCGCGATCGCGGCGCGTTGCTGCTCGCCTCCGCTCATCTCGGCAGGGCGCTTGCCGGCGCAGTCGGCGACCCCCGTGAGGTCGAGCAGCTCCATCGCCCGGGCGCGCCGCCTGCGGCGTGCGACGCGGGCGAACCGCATCGGGAGCGCGGTGTTCTCCGCCGCGGTGAGGTACGGCAGCAGGTTGCGCGCGGTCTGCTGCCACACGAAGCCGACGGTCCGGCGGCGGAACCGCAGTCGTTCGGCCGGCCGCATCGCGAGCACGTCGTGGGAGCCGACGCGGGCCAGGCCGGCGGTCGGCACGTCGAGCCCGGAGAGGATGTTCAGGAGCGTGGACTTGCCGGAGCCGGAGGCGCCCACGATCGCGGTCAACTCACCACGGTCGATGACCAGATCCAGCCCTTGCAGCGCCACCACTTCCACGCCTTCGGTCTTGAAGATCCGCACCAGGCCGTCGCAGACGATGTGGCCGGCGCGCGCATCGTCGCCACCGGCGCGCGCGGCTGCCCGCTGCGCGGCGCGCCGCTCCAGCTCCGCCAGATCTGGCGCCGTCCCCACGCTCGTCATCGCTCGCCCCTCACTCGTCGTCACCCACACGTAGCACGCCGCCGAGGTTGAGACGGCGGTTCGCGACGGCCTCTGCCACGACCGCGGCGGCCGCGGCGGCGATCACCGTCACAGCCAGCGCCGACAGGGTGAGCGGATCCATCACGATGCGCGAGGCCACGCCGCCGCTGAACCGCTCCAGCCCCAACGCTGGTCCGAGCAGCCACGGCATCGCCGCTCCCAACGCCGTGCCGGCTGCCAGCGCCGCCGCCAGCTGTGGCGCGATCTCCCAGATCAGCAGCCCGCGCGCCGCTCGCTGAGACAGTCCGAGGGTACGCAGCCGCACACCGCGCGACCCCGGCTCCGCGCGGTCACGGCGATCGCGAATCCGACCGCGAGCAGCGCGAACCCGGCCGCGCCCGCGACGCCCGCCGTGAACGCGAGCGTCAACACCGCGTTGAGGCCGTCGCGCTCGGCCTCGGCCCGCCGTTCGGACCGGCTCAGGACGGCCGGCGCGTCAAGCCGGTCTACGACGGTGTCGGCGGTGCGGGCCACCGCCGCCCGCTGTTCCTCGGCCGCGACCGCCTCCAATCGCCGCTGGGAGGCCTGAGGGCCGGCGACCAGCAGGTCGGTGACCGGCGCCGCGGCAGTGCCGCTGGCGGGAAGCGCTTGCAGCGGCAGGATCAGGAACGACGACACGCCGGCCCGCAGGCCGGGGAACCAGTCGACGACCCCGGCGACCCGGTACCGGTGCTCGCCGTTGCCGAGCGTCGCCCGCCCGTGCCGGGTCAGCTTGGCCACGCCCGGCGAGGCGAGCGCCGGCAACACCGCCGTGCCCGGTCGGGCCCCGACCAGTTGGCGCGGCAGCTGGTGGTCGATGCCGGCGGCGTCCAACACCCGCTGGTACGCCGGCGCGTCGACAGCGAGCACGACGGCCGTCCCGGCGCTGGAGGCCGCCGTGTCGTCTGCGCGCAGCTTCGTGGCGGGTGTGAGCGTCATCGCCGCTGTCGCTCGTACCCCTGGAACGTCGGCGACCGCGGCGGCGGCGGAACGGTCGAACGCGACGCCGTGCAGCCGCACGTCCGCGCCGACCTCCTGCCAGGCGGCGCGGTCCCGCGCGTCGTCGACAGAGGCGCGCACCACGCCGCTGAACACACCGAGCGCGGTGGCGATGACGAGGACCGCCAACGGCAACGCGGCGGCTGGCGTGGACCTGCCGGCCCGCGCGGCGCCGAGGAAGGTCACGGCGCCACGCAGCCCCGAGGCGAGCCGCCCGGCCAGACGCAGCGGCCACGGGTAGACCCGCAGGGTCGCCAGCGCGGCGGCCAGGCCCAGCAGCACGGGCGTCGCAGACAGGTACGGGTCGATGCCGGCCGCCTGGAACAGCCCTCGCCGCCGCAGCAGCACCACCGCGAACGCCGCGAGCACCAGCACGGTCACTTCCACTGTGAGTCGACGCGCCGAGGGCCGCAACAGCTTCGCCTCTCCCCGCGCCGCCACGACCGTCGTGCGGCGCAACGCCGGCGCCGCGAACAGTCCGACCGCCGCGAGCGCCGCCAGCCCGATGCCGATCGCGAGCCACGGCGGTCCCGCTGGCCGGCCGGGCAGGAGCAGCGCCAGACCGGTTCCCGCGATCACCGCCGGCACGACCGCTAATGCCGCGTCGGCCGTCACCGAGGCGCCGGCCCCGCTGACCGACGCGCCCCGCGCGCGCCACAGCGCCAGCTCGCGGCGGCGTCGCTCGGCGACGAGACGCGCGGCGAGCAGCAGCACCCCGAGCATCGCCCCGAGCAGGCTCGCGAACACCACCGCGGCCACCGCCGCCACAGCCGCGCGCCGCGCCTGGAACTGCTCGACCACATGGTCCAGCCCCGTGCTGACGAGGCCGTCCGGCACGCCGTGCCCGCCGGCGTAGAACCGCCGCAGGCTGTCCAGCAGCTCCTGGGTCTGGCCCGCGTGGAACCGGCGCTCGTCCAGGCGGTACCGGAACGCGGCCTCCACCTCCCAGCGGATCCCGGCGAGGGCGGCCGCCGCGTCCGGATGCGTCAGCGCAGTGGCCAGGTACGTCGGCGGGTTCGCCTGGGACGGCCTCGGAATCGCGGGGTGGAGGCTCTGCGGATGGCCCTGCCAGATCGGCGCCTTCGGGTCCTTCGGCTCGAAGACGCCCGACACGACGACGCGCAGCGACAGGGTCCCGGCCCGGTGGGATTCGATCAGGAACTCCGAGCCCCGGGTCACGTTGAGCGTCTCGGCGGTCGCTGCCGAGATCACCGCCTCCAGCCGGAGCGGCCCGTCGCCGGACCGCGGCGCCGGGGCGGCGGGCAGCGCGCCCTCGGTGAGCCGCACGGCGCCGGCCAGACCGTCCTGGACCCGCACGTCCACCTCGGGCTGCCTGCCCTCGTAGTCCGGGAACTCCTCGGCGACACCGACTCCGGCCACGGCCTGCGCGGCGTGCCAACGGTCGGAGACGGCAGAGCGCAGAAGCGGCGACATGGAGTCCTCGACCGCCCTCAGCCTGCGCGGCGCGTCCCGCGCCGTCCGCTCATCCAGGGGAGCGGCGACGACGACGTCGCGGACGCTCGACGGCGCTTCGCTGACCACGCGGCGCAGCGACGCGTCCTCGATGTGGTTGAGCAGGCGCGGCATGGCCGTGGCGAGGAACGCCGCGAGCGCCGCCATGACGGCGAGCAGCGCCAGCAGACCCGCGTGGTCGCGGATTCGCCGCAACGCGCTCACCGCTCCCCCAGCGCGGCCAGACCCCGGCGGCTCGCCGTGGCGGCCGCGGCGGCAAGGCCAAGCGCGACCAGCATCAGACCAGCGGCTGGCGCGCCGATCAGCACGGGATCGGCGATCAGCACCGGCGTCGGGACCGGGCGGGCCGCGTCCGGGGTGAGCACCAGCAGCGGGCCCATCGTCCACGCGACTGCCACCCCGATCACCAGGCCGGCGGCGACGCCGAGACCTGCGAGCACGGCCTGCTCGACGACCAGAGCGCGGGCCAGCATCCGGGGCGGGCTGCCCATCGTGTGCAGCACCGCCAACTCGCTGGCCCGGCTGCGCGCGGTGGCGCGCGCGTCCACGGCGATGCCCAGGCCGGCGAGCAGAGCCACCGCGAGCGCGGCCGGCAGCAGCACCAGCCGGGCGCCTTCGCCCAGCGGGTCGGGGGTGACGGACCGTCGGTCGAAGGTCTCGACGTCCGCGAACGAGGCGATCCGCCGGGCGGCGGCCTGATGCTGGTCCGGCCGGGTCGCCAGGCGCCACTCGGTGGGACGCGGCATGGCCCCGAAGCGGGGGTACGCGGCGAGAGTCACCGCGGCCAGGTCGATCATGACCGCGCGCTCGTTGGCCACCCCGGGAACCGCGTCGATCACGCCGACGACCTCAGCGTCCAGCTCGCCGCCGGGCACCTGCACAGCGAAACCGGAGCCGACCCGGCCGCCGATCTCCTCCAGCACCCGCGGGGTGACGAGGGCCCCGATCCGGTCGGGCGCCTCGACCGGTCTGAGCACGCCGAAGCGGAACGGCAGCGGTCGGGCGAACGGCGACCAGCCCGACCATGCCGGGTCGACGGCGGCTCGGTGTGTGATGTCGAGCCCGTCGGCTTTCGCCGTGACCGCGGACGTGCCCGCCGACAGCGGCAACTCGGCCGTCGTGTGCGCGACCCGCCACCTGTCGGCCAGCTCGACCGGCGCGCTTCGCCCCGCGGCATCCGCCGTCGCGAGGTTCTGGACGCTCAACGTCAGGGCGAGGTCGGCGTCGCGCGCCAGCGTGGCGTCGACGCGGAACCCGTACAACGCCGCCGCGCCCGCCGGCAGCGCCAGGTCGATCCGGGTGAGCGACCCGTCGGGCAGCCCTTCACGCACCAGCACGCTGTGCATCACTCCGCGCCGGTCCCGCACATCGGCCCACACCCGGACCAGGTCGACGTGCGGGGCCCTGCCGGCGGCGCCGAGGACGATCTGGCCGGTGAGCCGCGCGGGTCTCGACCCGGCCGACGGGCGCGGCAGCGCGGTCTCCAGACCGGCGATCCTCGACTCACCGAGCCGGCCGAAGGCCTGCCGCGCCGGCCGGTCGGTCAGGTCCTCGCGGGGCCGCATCACCCGGGCGGCGCGGGTCGCGTCCGTCATGAGCACGTCCGCGGTGGCGCTGGCGCCGACCGTGGTCGTGCCGCGCACGGCCGGCAGCACCGTGCTCACGCCCGGGATCGCCGCCAGCGCGCCCGCCCGCTCCGCCGGCGCCGGGCCGATCTCGACCAGCCTCAGGTCGGCGCCAGCGCGGTGACTGGCCTGGTCGAGCAGCGAACGCTGCGCGGTGCCCTCCAGACACAGCGCGAGCGTGGCGACGCCCACCGCGAGGGAGATCAGCAGCACCGTGCCGGCGTGCGGGCGACGCCCGGCCTGCCAGGCGCCGAGCAGGGCGGCGAAGGACCGCCGCGAGGAGGCCGCCTGCTGCGCCGCCCGGGTGATCCACGGCAGCAGTCGCAGGCCCGCCGCCGTCGCCGCGAGCACCGCGAGCGTCGGGGCTGCCACGAGCACCGGGTCGACGTCCAGGCCGAGCAGCGGCGAGCCGTACTGGCGAAGCTGCGCCCAGGCCAGCACCGCCAGCGCCACGAGCGCGACGTCGATCCCGGCCCGTTGCAGCGCGGCCCGACGCGCCGGCCGCGACCTGGCCTGCTGCTCGCTCACGTACGTGGCGCCGCGCCGCAACGAGGGAGCGACCAACGCCAGCCCACAGGCGAGGGCAGCCACGCCTGCCACCAGCCACGCGCCGGGGGTCAGCGCGATCTCCACGCGCAACCCGAGCCGGTCGAACCACGGAGTGCGGACCGCCAGCCACAACAGCGCCGCGGCCAGCGGTGGCCCAAGCAGCAGCGCCGGCGCGACCGCCAGGGCGGCCTCGGCGACGGCGAGGCCGGCGAGCTGCCGTGATCCCGCGCCCCGGGCGCGGATCAGCGCGTTCTCGGCCCGCCGTTGCTCGGCGAGCAGACGCGCCACCAGCAGCAACGCGTGCCCCGCGATCAGAGTCAGCAACAGTGCCGGCGCCAGCAACGTGGAGCGGGCCACCGCGGTGGAGCGCGCCAGCCGCTCGGTCAGCTCGTCGATCCGGGCCGTGGAGTCCAACCTGCCGTCGCTGCGTTCCCGCAGGCCGGCCGACAACGCGTCCACCGACCGCCGCGCGTCGCGCAACTCCGTCCCGGTCGCCGCGGACAGGTCCGGAGCCACGAGCCAGCTGAGCGAGGCCAGCTCCCCGAAGTGGCGAGCGAAGTCGTCGCGGTCCACGGTCAACGGCCCGTACGTCGCGCCACCCACCATCGCCCCGGAGCGGGTCTCCGGCGCCAGTCGCCAGTACGGGTCGGCCAGGTCGCGTGGCTTCCACACCCCTGCCACGCGCAGCGTGCGAGTCTTGTCCGCACGCCGGTCGGCCAGCGGGATCTCGTCGCCGACCGTCACGCCGAGCAGCGTCGCCGCCGGCTCGGCGAGCGCGGTCTCGATGACGGAGCCGCCGCCGGCGGGCCAGGCGCCGGAGACCAGGTCGGCGTGCCGGGGCAGGTCTTCGAGGAACATCACCGAGGCGAGCAGCGGCCCGTCCTCGCCCGGCTGGGCGTCGCCCAGTCGCGAGGGCAGTTGCTGGCCCACGGCGTACCCGGCTCGCGCGACAGCGGCGCCGGCGAACTCGCGGCGCGTCGCGCGGGTGACCACGTCGTCCAGCGACGCCGCGTCGGAGAACTCGCGCACCGATCCGCTGACCAGGATGGAGCGCTCTTCGGCTGGGACGGCCGCGACCGCGGCACGGGTCGCGGACTCGATCGCCTGCCCGCCGTACATGCTGAGGGCTGTGAGCAGCACGACGGCGAGGAGGGTCGCGGCGGAGGCGGCCGTGAGCAGCCCGCGGGCGCGCGCTGCCCGGCGCGTCACCAGATTCATCCGTCCCCCGTCCGCACATCGCCGTCGCCGCAGCCGCGCTGCGGCAACCGCTTTCCCTCACGCATGGTGATTCGGGGTCGGCGGGTCGGCCAGGGGCGGTGACATGATCGAGACCCAGTCGTTGCCGAGCGAGGCTCCGGACGAGGGGAAACATGACGCAAGTTCCGTAATGTCGCGAGCACGGGAAGGACAGCGATGAGCGACTGGCTGGTCGGCCTGGCGATCGCGGCGGCATGCCTGATCACGGCCTGGGGGCTGCTGTTCCTGGCGGCGCGGCGGCTGCCGCCGGGCATCCTCCGGGACCTGGCCGCGTTCATCCCGGACTGCGTCACCGCCATCCGCCGGCTGCGCAAGGACCCGAGGGTGCCGCGCCGAGCGAAGATCGCCGTGCTGATCGCCGGCCTGTGGGTGGCCAGCCCGATCGACCTGATCCCTGAGTTCATTCCGGTCATCGGTCCGCTCGACGACGTCGTGGTGGTCGCGCTCGCGCTGCGGTACGCCGCCCGCCAGGTGCCCCGTGACGTGCTGCTCGCGGCCTGGCCCGGCGAGACCCGGCTGCTGCTGCGGCTGCTCGGAGACCCTTCCCCAGAACGCCCGGACGGCGAGCGCGGCTAGGCCAACATCTTCACCAAGCTCGGGGTCGGTTCCCGCACCGCAGCCGCGGCGTACGCCTTCGAACCCGGCCTCAGCTGACGTCCGTACGCACAATTACCCACTCCCCTGACCTGGGTGAGTTGCGCACTTCTCCCGAAGCCCCCGCCGCGCCGGCCGCCGGACAGTAGGGACCTGACGAGGAGGAGCCATGCGAAACGGTTCGGAGCACTTCGAGACAGTCATCATCGGCGGCGGCCAGGCCGGGCTCGCGACGGGGTATCACCTGGCGCGGCGGAACCGGCGATTCGTGATTCTGGACGCGAACCAGCGGGTCGGCGACAACTGGCGCTGCCACTGGGACTCGCTGCGCCTGTACAGTCCGGCCCGGTACGACGGCCTGCCCGGGATGCCGTTCCCTGCGTCGCCGTGGTCGTACCCGACCAAGGACGACGTGGCGGAGTATCTCGCGGCGTACGCCGCCCGCTTCGACCTGCCGGTGCGCAACGGCGTGCGGGCAGACGCCCTGTCCCGGGACGGAGACCGGTACGTCATCACCTACGGCGACCGCAGTATCGAGGCCGACAACGTCGTGGTCGCCACGGGCACGTTCGGCAGGACTCCGTACCTGCCTGGATTCGCCACCGAGCTCGACCCGGGCATCGTGCAGCTGCACTCCGGCGAGTACCGGAACCCGTCCCAACTGCGGCCCGGTGGGGTGCTGGTGGTGGGCGCGTCACACTCGGGCTCGGACATCGCACACGAGGTCGCGGCCTCGCACGAGGCCATCCTGTGCGGCCGGGACACCGGCCAGGTCCCGTTCCGACTGGAGAGCCGCCTCGCGCGGGCGATCTTCCCGGTGCTGTGGTTCGTCTGGACCCGGATTCTGACCGTCAAGACCCCAATGGGTCGCAAGCTGCGCCCGGAGGTCCGCGCGCACGGCGGCCCGCTGCTACGGGTCAAGCGGGCCGACCTGGCCGCCGCCGGCGTGGAGCGGGTCGAGGCCCGAGTCTCAGGGGTACGCCACGGCAGGCCGCTGCTGGACGACGGGCGCGTCCTCGACGTGACCAACGTGGTCTGGTGCACCGGGTTCCGGCAGGACTTCGACTGGATCAGGATCCCGGTCATCGGCGACGACGGCTGGCCGCTGGAGCAACGTGGCGTGGTGGCTTCGTCGCCCGGGCTCTACTTCACGGGCCTGTCGTTCCAGCACTCGTTCAGCTCGATGCTGGTCGGCGGCGCCGGCCGCGACGCCGAGCACATCGTGGAGCACATCGACGCCCACATGTCGAAGGACCGGCCGGTGGGCGCCGCCTCGGCGTCGCGGTGACCGGCACACAGTGGCCGCCGTCTCCCGGCGGCGGCCAGCGCCGTCACGTCAACCAGTGCTATGCGCTGTTGCGGGTGGACCGACGCCGCGCCTTGGCGAGCAGCATCGAACGGTCCGCCCGGTCGAAGGCGTCCATCAGGTTCCCGCCCGGGCGCAGATCCGCCCAACCGACTGTCAGCGAGATCGGGGTGCCCGGCGCCGACGCCTGCCAGTCCTCCGCGCGGATGGCGGCCGTCAGCCGCAGGCCCAACTCCTCGGCCTCGGACACCGTGGTGCCCGGCAGCACCAGCACGAACTCGTCCCCGCCGACCCGGGCGAGCAGATCGCCGCGGCGCACGATCCGGCTCATCACCCCGGCCACCCGCTGCAGGACCACATCGCCGGTGAGATGGCCGTGCACCTCGTTCACCGCGTGGAAGCCGTCCAGGTCGGCCACCCCCACGGCGGCGTGGATCGAGGACGCGACGACACGCGCGTACCGCTCGAAGTGGCGGCGGTTGGGCAGGCCGGTGAGCGGGTCGGTGTGGGCCTGGTCGGCATAGGTCGCGGCGGCGCGGCGCAACTCGTCGTGATCGAGTCGGATCGCCACCGCGTCCAGGAACAGCCGCCTGGCCCGGTCGAACGCGGCCGCGGTGGCCGCGAATGCCAGTCGGTCGGCGCGGTACGCCGCCTGGTGGTCGCCCATCGAGGCGTACGCCAGAGCACGCAGCCGGTGCGGCTCCCCCGCGCTCACCAGCTCGGGCGTCACGTGCACGGAGTCCAGCAGAGCGAGCGCCTCGTCGCCCCGCCCCACGGCGATCGCGCAGCACGCGTCCCCGTACGCCAGCAGCGCCGCTATCTCCGGGGCGTCGGCGAGGTCCGCCTCGGGCCGCACCGGATCCGGCACCGGCGCCTCGGCGCCCGTCGCGGCGAGCCGGGCGGCGGCGTACCGGAGGGCGGCGAGGTTGTCCGGAACGCCCGCGTTGGGCCCGGCGTCGCCGGCCTCCCGCACAATCCCGGCGAGCACCTCTGACGCCTCGGACGTCTGCCCGCAGTGGTCCAGGTACAGCGCGTGCCGCAACGGGATGTCGGGCTTGGCGAACCGGCACACCGGCAACCCGAGCCGCTCGGCCACCGCCAGCGATCCGGCCAGGAGCGTCGCGGCGCGCTCGTGGAAGCCCATCAACGAGTGGCAGTACGCCAGGTCGCCGTGCGCGTCGATCGACTCGGGGCTGTCGGCGAGGCCGGCTTCGATCAGCCGGGCCCCCAGCACCAGATGGGCGGCACTGCGGTCGAGCGCCCCGTCGAAGAACGCGACTCCGGCGGCGAGCGCGTGGAACTCCGCCAACAGCACCGGCTCCCCGGCGTCGCGTGCCGCGTCGTACGCCTGGTCCACAGTCGCGGCGCACTCAGCGCGCCGCCCCTGGTTGAACAGCGCGGCGGCCTTCTGCAGCAGGGCGTACGCCGCCACATACCGGTCGGGGCCGGTCGACAGGTCGTCGGCGCGGCGCGCCGCCTCGGCGTAGCGACCTTGCCGGATCAGGCGGCGAAGCTCTTCGGTGCCACCTGCCGGGGAATCGGTCACAGCTCCCCCACATCTGGAGTCAGAGGCACTGATTATCACCCACCGGGCGGGGACCGTGATCAGCGATGTCCCCACACCCGGCCCGAGTCTCGTCTGACGCCGCCCCAGGCCGGCGCGCCGATGCGGCGTCAGGCCGGCGCGCCGCGAAAGGCAGCACGGTACGCGCGCTGCTGACCCCGGCCTGGCAGACCTGGCTGATCGGCTTCATGGTCTGCTTCGGGGTGCTCGACGTGGCCACCGTGCCGCCCACGATCGCGCTCAGCCGCGCCTGCTACGGGACCGACGGCCCGATCGTGTTCGGCTGGGCGCTCGCCGCGCATCAGGTGGGCGCCGGGCTGGTCGCGTACGGCGGTGGCGTGGCGCGGGACGTCTTCGGCTCGTACGACCTGGTCTGGCTCTTCGTCGGCGGGCTGTGCGGGGTCGCCGCCCTGCTCTCGCTGGCGCTGCGGACAGACCACGTGGCCGCCGATGACGGGCCTAGTGCCTCGGAAGCGGTGTCGTACCCTCCCCTGGTGAGGGGACGATGACCGGGCGGGATCCCGACGCGCAGGCCCGCCGGCTAGCGTCCGAATCGCTCGCCGCGGGCGACTCCACCGGCTGGTTCGAGCGCCTGTACGCCGCCGCGGCGGCCGGCGAGGCCACGGTGCCGTGGTCCCGGGGCGAGCCGAACCGGTTCCTGGTGGAGTGGACCGAACGCCTGGACCGAACTCCGCGGCGCCGCCGCGACGGCCATGACCAGCGCGCGATCGTGGTCGGCTGCGGATTCGGCGATGACGCCGAGCACATCGCCGGCCTCGGCTTCGACACCACCGCGTTCGACGTCGCGCCCGGCGCCGTGCGGGCGGCCCGGCAGCGGTTCCCAGACTCGGCGGTCCACTACGGCACCGCCGATCTGCTCAACCTGCCCGCCGAGTGGCGTCACGCTTTCGACCTGGTGGTGGAGAGCCTGACGGTGCAGTCGCTGCCGCCGCCGCTGCATCGGCAGGCGATCGAAGCCGTGGCGGGGCTGGCAGCGCCCGGCGGCACGCTGCTGGTGATCGCCGCGGCCCGGGAGGAGGGCGAGCAGGTCGAGGGCCCGCCGTGGCCCCTCACCCCGGCCGAGATCGACGCGTTCGCCGCCGACGGGCTGAATCCGGTGCAGATGGAGCGCCTCGCCGACGGGCCACGCTGGCGCGTGGAGTTCCAGCGGCCCTGACTCCGATGACCGCGCTCACGGCCGCCAGGTTCGTCGCCGCTACCTGCTCCTGCACGGCAACGCTGACAGTGCAACGCCGCCGATTCGTGTTCACGCCTGACTAGGTGACGGGGATGCGGCGAGAAAGACGCGCTGTGAAGACCTTGCAACGCGCGGTCGCCGCGTTTCCGGACACTTGCGGAAACTTGTGTCCTGTCGCCGTACCGCGACTGCGCCGTCGAATCCGGCGTGCCGGCCGAGGCAATCCGGGTCGAGCCCCACGCCACCAACACCGGCCAGAACATCCAGCCAGTCGGGTTGATGACAGAGGGCGCTTTTCTGCTTGCTCCTAGTTAGCCATGAGGTCGACCATGGTCTGGCGGCGCTCGTTCACCGCTGGGTGTGCGCCGGCAGCGTTTGGGGCTGTTGTGGCTGAATCAGGGACTCTCCACCAGAAGTCGTCTGCGACTGGGGCCAAGCTGTTGCTGAGGCGGGCCAAGCGCGCGCTTACTGGCCTGGCAGGCCCTGAGGTGTCGCCGGAGACGGTGGACAAGGCGTCGACGACCATGAGCGGCGGCCTGGTCTTGTTCACCGCGTCCTTGGGCGCTATCGGAGGGTTGAGCGGCGGCGTCGCGCGGATGTTCCGCAACGGCGATCAGGCAGTGATCAAGTGGGCCTTCGGCCTCATCCTGGCCTCGGTGGTGCTCGCGGTTTTCGCCCGGCTCTGGCGCCATGTCTGGGCCATGGTGGGGATATTGACGCTCAGCATGGTCAGCTTCGGCTTCGGCGCGTTCCTCGGCATGGACCAGATGGTGGATTCGGTCAGCACCCAGGACCGGCCGTCCCTGGCCGCGCAGCTGGCCAAGTCCGGCAAGGCCGAATGGATGCTCAAGGTACAGGCGAGCAGCAGTGGACTGACGGCGAACGACGAGCTGCAACTGCTTGTCTACGCGCAGCCGGCCTCCGGGATTCCGGCGCCGACTGACGGCGGGATCGCTGTCAGCACGCCGGAACCGCCATCGCCGGACCAGTCCGCTGGCCCGCCGTTGAGTCCCACGCTGGTGCCGGCCGGTCAGCTCAAGGGGGACCGACTGTTCTTCGCGCAGTCCGGACCCAACGCCGATGGCGTCGCCACTCAGACAGTCGAGGTCCCGATCCCGACAGGTCCCGGATACCAGACCCTTGTCGTGACAGCGAACCTCGGGGACTTCCCCCGGGACTGCGAAGGGACGCCGATCAACGTGCGGAAGGACACCGAGCTGTTGGTGCCATCCGAGGCGCCCGGCAAACGAGCGCCGACGCTGTCCTGCGTCACCCTTGCCGTACCACAGCAGGCGGGTCCTACTCCGGCGCCCACCGCTTGATCGACTTTCCCGACTCGACTTTCGGTCAGCTTGTCGGACACACTGTCCGATTAATTGGCGTAGCGCCAGGAAGCGGCGCCGCCACGCCACGAGGAGGCCACTGTGGAGCAGCGCGGCCAGCGACGACTGACCCGACGGACCCTGCTGGGTGCGGCCGGCGCCACGGCGGTCGGATACGGGACGCCCGCGCTGGCGACCAACCGGACGGCACGCAGGGTCGCGGTGCTCGGCGGTGGCATGGCCGGCCTCGCCGCCGCGCACGAGCTGGTCGAGCGCGGCTTCGACGTCACCGTGCACGAGCGGAAAGCCCTCGGCGGCAAAGCGCGCAGCATGCCCGTGCCCGGCACCGGGACCGGCGCCCGCAGACCGCTGCCCGGCGAGCACGGCTTCCGCTTCTTCCCCGGCTTCTACCACCACGTGCCGGATTCGATGCGCCGGATCCCGTACCAGGGAAACAGCAACGGGGTGTGGGACAACCTCGTCGACACCTCCGCCACCCGGTTCTCCCGCGCGGACGGCGAGGACACGACGGTTCCGTCCCGGGTCGATCCGGTGCTGCTGAGCCTGGACACGCTGCAGCAGACCCTGGTGAGCGCGCTCAAGCTGGGCACGCGGATTCCGCCGCACGAGCTGGCGGAGTTCGCGCAGCGGTTCTGGGTGTTCCTGACCAGCTCCGACGCCCGGCGCTTCGGGCAGTGGGACTACGTCTCGTGGTGGGACTTCGTCCGCGCCGAAGGCAAGTCCGAGGAGTACCAGAAGCTGCTGGTCAAGGGTCTCACCCGCACCGTCGTCGCGGCGAAGGAGGAGGTCGCGAGCTGCCGCACGATCGGCTACATGGGCGAGGCGTTCCTGATGAACAACATGGGACGCGGCAACGACGGCGAGTGGGACCGACTGCTAAACGCGCCCACCAACGAGGCCTGGATCGATCCGTGGGTCTCGTTGCTGCGCGAGCGAGGCGTGCGGTTCCGGATCGGGCACACCGTCGAAGGCCTGGAGGTCTCCGGCGGCCGGATCAGCGCGGCCCGGGTGCGGGACAGCTCCGGACAGGCCAGCCGGGTCGAGGCCGACTGGTTCGTGTGCGCGATGCCTGTCGAGCGGGTCGTCAACCTGTGGTCGGCCGACGTGCGGGCGCTGGATCCGTCGCTGGAGTCGACCCGGGAGCTGGTCGTGGACTGGATGAACGGGATCCAGTTCTATCTCAAGCGACCGACGCCAATCACGCCTGGTCACATCTCGTACATCGACGCTCCGTGGGCGCTCACGTCGATCAGCCAGGCGCAGTTCTGGGACGGCCGCGACTTCTCCCGGGATTACGGCGACGGCACGGTGCGCGACTGCCTGTCCGTGGACATCTCCGACTGGGACACCCCTGGCATCGTGTACGGCAAGCCCGCCAAGCGCTGCACCCGCGAAGAGGTCGTGCGCGAGGTGTGGGCGCAGTTGACCGGCCATCTCAACGACGTCGGAGAGCCGCATCTGCGTGACGCGGATCTGCACTCGTGGTTCCTGGACCCGGCGATCACCTGGACCGGCGACCGCAACGCCAACGACGAGCCGCTCCTGATCAACAGCGTCGGCTCGTGGGTCAAACGCCCGAAGGCGCACACCGCGATCCCGAACCTCTTCCTCTCCGGCGACTACGTGCAGACCAACGTCGACCTCGCGACGATGGAGGGCGCGAACGAGTCTGCGCGGGCGGCGGTGAACGCCCTGCTGGACGAGTCCGGCTCCAGCGCGCCACGGGCCGAGATGTGGACGCTGCACCGCCCCGAAGAAACCGAAGCACTCAAACAAGTGGACGAGCAGCGCTACCGCAACGGCCAACCCAACCTCTTCGACACTCCCCCACTGACCCCCTGACACCCCTCGACCCCACTCGCCCTCCGTGCCCGCGGTTTATCGATAAACCGTCGCTTCGG